>JBLHLN010000279.1:0-3592 GCA_047620565.1 Woeseiaceae bacterium | reverse complement strand
TGCCAGCCGACAACATCGAAATCGGTTTTCCGGGCGAGATCATTCACAAGGACCTGCAAATCCGGACGGTGGACATGAGCAACATGCCGTCGGCGATCGCCGGTGCGAAACTTGAGCAGATGATGGGCATCCGCAACAGCGTAAAGAATTCGGGATCGACCACTGTAATGGCGCGCCTGACGCACGCGAGACTGTTTGGCTCGGACAGCCCCTATGAGCATCGTAGTCATGAAGAATTGCAGCAGGAGATGGCGGAAATTCGCCAGAAGCACGAACATGAAGACAATCATTTCCTGTTTGAGAAGAATATGACGCAGGTGCAACTTGTCGTGACTAACCAGGGGGAAAACGTAATCGAGGAGGCTTCTTTGTCACTGGTCTTGCCAGCACACGACAGCTTCAACGTCGCAAGTCACCTGCCAAAACGCCCAAGGAACGACAGCTTTGTGCAACGGACGCCAACCGAACAGGCCGGTTATCCATCAGTAACTATAAAGGAAGATGCGATACACGTTTCCAGTAACCTCGGAGAGTTGCTGCCTGACGTTCCAATGCAGGCCTTCGAAGTTCCTCTGCGGGTATGCGTCGGCCGCGATCTAAAGGGCCGTAAACTCGGCATCCGTTACTCGCTGTTTGGTAGCAACCTGCAGCGGGCGGCCAAAGGGCAGCTTCGCCTGTTGTTCTGAATGCAACGAACGCGGCGGTTCGCTGAATTTACGCCGCCGAATTTTCCGGGTTACAGACTATTGAGTGCAACTCCGGCCTTACTCTCAGCATTTCTTCCGGCGTCAGTGCGTCAAGTTCGTGCGGGAATACCAGCCATTCCTCTGTTTCCCGTAAGTAAAAGTCGGGCACCATGTCCGTCTGGTTGCGCGCGGGCTTGAACCACGGCACCGCAACACGCATTTCCTGTGGCGTGTTGCCACGCGCGCGTTTGCTGATTTCATGAAGAACTGCTTTTATCGTGTTACCGGTGTCAAACACATCGTCAATGATCAGTACACGATCATCATGGCGAATTTTTTTGATGATGTAATTAAGCCCGTGCACTGCAACTTCGTGACGCTCGTCAACGCCCGAATATGAGGACGTTCGAATGGCGATGTGATCGGCTTCCACACCGCAGTAGGACATTATCTCCTGAACTGCCATGCCGACTGGTGTACCACCGCGCCAGATCGCAATAATCAGGGTTGGTTCGAAACCGCTTTCCAGAACCATTACGCCGAGACGGAATGAATCCTCTAGCAGGTCCTGGGCGCTGAGTACTGTTTTATCCATGGAGAGAGTTTTTGTCGTAACCAGTTCTTCCCCTATACTACACGCAACGTCGGCGGCCCTGAAAGCAGAACAATAATGAACAAGACTTTCATTTCAGCGAATGACCTGTTGCTTGATTCTTTTCAGCTGGCATCCAACATTCACAAAGACGGATTTCGACCCGACTTCCTTATCGGCCTGTGGCGCGGCGGCAGCGCCGTGGGTATTGCGGTGCAGGAGGGTCTTGAGTATTTCGGTATCAAGACGGACCACATCGGCATTCGAACTTCGTATCGCGGCCAGCAAAGTTATTCAAAAATGGTCGACAAAGCAGAATCGATCCGTGTGCATGGATTGCGCTACCTGCACGAAAGAGTCTGTGAGCATCATTCATTGCTGATTGTTGACGACGTCTACAGCACCGGCTCAAGTGTGAATGCCGTGATTCGCCAGCTCGGGAAAAAATCGCGGCGCAACCTGCCGCACGACATCCGCATAGCGAGCGTCTGGTTCAGGCCAACGGAGCGCACAATACGACCACCCGACTACTACGTTCGGGAAACTGCAGACTGGTTGATTCTGCCTTATGAGTTGTCCGGACTTTCGCTCGCCGAGATGCGAGAGAACAAGCCGGAAATTCTGCCGGTTATTGATCGGCTGGAAGTGCTGGTTGGCGACCGCAAAAACGACAGCGCTGCCTGACAGGATTTATTTGCTAAAAGCGCGACTACCCATCAGCCACGTTTCTGCAACGTTACGGTCATCTCCCAACATAATCATTGCAAAGAGCCTTTCTGCAAGATCATCGACGTTCGTCAGCCGGCGCTTTGTCATTGAAGTGCCCTTGTCGTCCAAAACAACAAAGTCGGCTTCCCGGCCCGGCCTGAAACTGCCAATCCGGTCATCCAGGTAGAGCGCTTTCGCGCCGCCGAGCGTTGCCAGGTACAGAGCCCGAAAACCGGTCAGGGTTTGCGCCTCAAGCTGCAGCACTTTGTAGGCCTCACTGAGCGTTCGCAACATATTGAGGCTGGTACCGCCGCCGACATCGCTGCCCATACCTACCCTGATGCTGTGCTCCGTCGCAGTGCGAAGATCGAACAGCCCGCTTCCCAGAAACAGGTTTGAGGTGGGACAGAAAGCAATGGCCGAACCACACTTTGACAGACGCTGGTAATCCAAATCATCAAGGTGCAGACAATGTGCGAATACGGACCGCTCGCGCGCAAGGCCAAATTTCTCATAGACATCAAAATAGCTGCGACAGGACGGGAATTGCTGGCCGACCAGGGCGACTTCGTCGTGATTCTCGGCCAGGTGAGTATGGATGTGCACGTCGGGATATTCCGCAGCCAGCTTGCCCGCAGCAGCCAGCTGCGCGTCGCTTGAGGTCACAGCGAAGCGCGGTGTGATGGCATAACCCAGGCGATTTTTGCCATGCCACTTCTCGATCAATCGCCTGCTCTCATCGTAGGCAGACTCGGGCGTATCACAAAGTGCATCGGGACAATTGCGATCCATCAGGACCTTGCCGGACAGCAGGCGCATATTTCGCTGCTGTGCCGCCATAAAAATTGCGTCAACCGACTGCGGATGAACCGTTGGAAAAACCAGTGCCGTGGTCGTGCCATTGCGCAGCAACTCGTCAGCAAAAAACGTAGCTACTTCACCGGCATATTCCGCGTTTGAAAATTTCTGCTCTGCCGGAAACGCGTATCGACTCAGCCAGTCGAGTAATTGCTCGCCATAGGAAGCAATGATGTCGACCTGCGAGAAGTGCACATGGCAATCGATCAAACCGGGAACAATGATCTTGCCGCTGTGATCAATGACTTCGTAGTCAGCTGCAAGACCCGCGAGCATGGCTTCTGCTTCGCCGAGCCCGGTTACAAGACCATCTTCAACAAGTAGCAGTCCGTCGTCGAAATATTCCGTCATCGACGGATCCGCATGCTCTCCCGGATCACCGAGGCAGTGCAGAATCGTAGCGCGAAATGCTTTCCTGTCAGCCATCGCCGTCAGGGGGACTCCAGTAAAATCGCTTCACCCAGCACGCGTTCTTCACAATTGTCGTGCCCCGGAGCCCGGTCCACGACAAGAAATGACTGGCCACCTTCGGTCGCGATCAATGGCATGTGCCAAACGCCTCTGTGATAGTTGACGCCCTGCGACCCATTGGTCACGAATGCGCGCAGATCTTCCGGCTCAACTGACTCACCAGGTGGCGCAACCACCACGATGAATGAGAATCGCGCAAGCGGAACGAAGGCCTGGCTGCCCAGTGGATGCCTTTCAACCAGGTCAAATCGATGCGGAAATGTTGTCGGCGTTTTGC
>JBLHLN010000278.1:0-3601 GCA_047620565.1 Woeseiaceae bacterium | reverse complement strand
GGGCTAATGCCTGGTTTAATTGTTCCGCTAAGGCGGACCGACTCAGGGACGCGCACGCGGCCATTGACTCCACCGAGTGGTGTGCTGCGGGGTCGTCGAAGACAGAATCTAGAACCCGAGCGAGCCGCGAATCGTCTAACGCGGTGACCCATGGTAGTGAATGTTGTGTGTTGGAAGCCAGAAGGCGAAACACATGTACGAGTAGCTGCGTCATTAGTGCTGCGAGCAACACTTTACCGCCATAAGAATACCGTGACTGCTCCGCGAATATACTGTCAAATATATTCGCGACTTGTGGGACGTCGGATAAGTCCACTGTAAGCACGTCGCGCAGGTGGTCGAACAGCCCGATCGATCCGCTAAGCCTAGCGTCCAGCATTCCACAGGCTATCACCAGATTGTAATGATCAGAATTGCCTGCGATGATCCGATGGATCGGAGGGCCATCCGGAGGCGCGACGATCTCTAGTTCATTGAGTATCTTTCCATTCACCTCAATCTCAAGCTCATGTTTCGCGCCGACTGGGACAATAGCAATGGACATCGGAGCGAGCGGCACGGTCGCGCCATCTGGGCCTCGGACGGTGCCTGATCCCTGGAGTACGTAATGGACCAGCACCATTGGCGGGCCCGGTAGGCGCAAGCGCCACCCATTATCGAGCATGCAAAGGGCGAAGGGTTGAACCTCTATCGTTAAGTTGCTTAGGAGTTTCTCCAACATTCCCGAGAGTATAGACCGTTTGGATGAATTCGCACATTTAACGGACGAAGTCTGCCGCCGCTGGAGTTTCCGGCACACAGTGCGGACCTATACGCACTTGTTGTGGGCATATAGTTATTTCGCCCGTCCGGTTAGTTGTCCCGATAACTGGGGGGATCCGATCCAGAACGGGATGTCCATTCAATCTAGGGAGACGTACTCATGAATAACGAGAATAAATTGGGTAGGGCGGCGCTGTTAGGCGGTCCGCAACCATTATCTACTCACAAGCTGATCTATTTAACATTGTTCATTACCATGGTGTTGATTATTAGCTCTGCCGCTTTCAGCCAAGATGATCCATATGCCGATCCTGCTGAACCCGGCTTGCCGCAGACCGAGATGATAGCGTCGTTGGCCAACACGGCACTCGTGATCACCGATCCACAGATCGATTTTCTCAGCCCTGACGGTGTGACCTGGGGTGTGGTCGGCGAGAGCGTGCAGGAACAAAACACCGTGGAGCACATCGGAGATTTACTCGACGCAGCTAAAAAAGCCGGCATGACCGTGGTGATCTCACCGCATTACTACTATCCGACCGACCACGGCTGGAAATTTGGCGGGCCACTCGAAAAATTGATGCATGCAATCGGGATGTTCGACCGTGACGGGCCACTGAGCCTGAATGAATTTGAGGGCTCGGGCGCCGACTTCATGCCGCAATACAAGAAGTACATCGAAGACGGCAAGACGATTGTTACGTCGCCACATAAGGTGTACGGCCCGGAAGCCAATGACCTGAATCTGCAGCTTCGCAAGGCCGGAATTGACAAGGTCATTCTCGCTGGGATGTCCGCGAACCTCTGTGTCCAAGCTCATTTGCACGAGCTATTGGAAATGGGATACGAAGTCGCGGTTGTACGCGATGCAACAGCAGCGGCCAAGATCCCTGAGGGCGACGGCTACCTGGCTGCGCTGGTAAATTTCCGCTTTATTGCCAATGACCTTTGGACGACGAAAGAAGCGGTCGCAAATATTTTGACAGCAAAATAATCTAAGGAAAAAACAATGAAAATAACTCACAAACTGAGCTTAGGATCACTCGTAGTCACTCTGTTGTTTCTCGGTGGCGCGGCGTCTGCCGCTGGCCTTGGCAACAATATAGCGGTTCGGCTGGTCGGCACCGCCGACATGCACAACGGCGATACCTTGTTCGAAAACTTCGACCTCACTCCGGAAGGAGCCTTGTGTTACGACCTCGATGTTGTGGACGTGAAAAGTGGCGATGTGATCGGTTCTGCTGCAGATTGCCTAACCAACATCAGTCCCGTTGACGATGGTGTGGCTTTGACTGGTACCACATTTTTCTTCTTCCTTGGAGGAACTGTTGTCACTCGTGGACTTACCACTGTGCAGCCCACTACCCATGGGTCCGCTGATTTCACTCACATTACGGGCGCCATTCCGCAACCGGGCGACAACAATGTGATCTACGGGGATGGCAAATTCAAAAATGCCAGTGGGTCGGCAAGACTCTCCGGTGCTGTAAATCTCTCAAACTTCCCGGCACAAGCTGTATTCGACTGCGTTTTCATTCTTGATTTAGGGCCTGGGCATAAATAAACTCCCCGGGATGCAAATCAACATCCCCGCCCTCGTGGCGGGGGTTCATTTCCCAGCGCATGTCTGCTGGCCGACTGCCGTCCCTAAAAGCAATCGGTGTTGAGTGACTGCTATCAGTAGGAGCTGACGTCCAAGATGCATAGACCTGAATTTATTCGGTCGACCGGCTGGTATGCATCCGATAACAGCTGTCCAGATGATAGACTGATGGCAGGCTGTTGATGACCCGAAGCACTTCTTCAAGCGACTATTGAAGGCACATCGAAATGAACCGAGGAAGATTGTGACGGACAAGTTGAGAAGCTACGGTGTCGCTCATCGAGAACTCATCCCAGATACCATTCATGATACATCGCAATATGCCAATAACAAGGCAGAGCTTTCTCACCAGCCAACACGAGTTCGAGAACGGGTGTGCCTATCGTTTATTGGTCCGCCTTGATTTTACTGGAGTTTTTCGAGTCGGCCATTTAGCTTTGACAGATGACTAAATGGCTCTCGATTCTCCTGAATTCCTTTATTTCACTGTTCCGGACTCGCCGTGACCTGGCCTTCGAAAATCTCCTATTGCGACAGCAACTGGCGGTCTTGAAAGAGAAGGGCGTTCGGCCTCAACTTTCCGCGACCGATCGGTCTTTCTGGGTTCTGGTTTCAAAGCTATGGCCCAGGTGGCGAAACACCTTGCACATCGTCAAACCGGAGACTGTGATTCGCTGGCACCGAGAATCCACGGGGAACTCCTGAAGCTTGGCATCGACGTATCCCAGACAACGGTAGCCAAATACCTGATTCGAGAAAGGAAACCGCCATCGCAAACTTGGCGGACATTTCTGGAAAACCACGCCAAAGACATCATTGCCACCGACTTTTTCACCGCGCCAACGGCGACCTTCAGAGTTCTTTTCGTTCTCGTAATCCTCAGTCACGATCGGCGAGAGATATTGCATACCAATGCTACCGAGTCACCTACAGCAGAATGGACCGTGAAAAGGTACGTTACCTACCACAACAGCATTCGCACACACCTGTCGTTGGAAAAGGATGCACCGACTAGCCGGCTCATTCAGTTTCCAGACAAGGGCTCCATACGATCACGTCCGCATTGCGGCGGATTGCATCACGAGTATTATCGCCAGGCTGCTTAGGATGAATAAACGATAGGACAATCGTTCTCGCAACGATAGTTTCTTCGTACCGATGTCCATAGTATCCCCCGCAGGGTATATTGTAATTATCACCCCCACAGGGTATATTTTGATGATATACCCTAAAGGG
>JBLHLN010000277.1:0-3616 GCA_047620565.1 Woeseiaceae bacterium | reverse complement strand
GTCGGTGACCTGACTGTCAGCATGTTTAAGAGAAGTGCTGGCGTGAAGGACAGCGGGACCCTGTTTCCGGGGCATGGCGGCGTGCTGGATCGAATTGATAGCGTAACGGCCGCAGCGCCGCTGTTTGCTGTGGCACTGACCTGGATAGGTGCGCGCTGATGATTTTGCTGATTCAGCGTGGATTCAGTTGCAGGGCGCTAACGTGGGCGGGAACTGCAATCCGGCTTGCAAGTCTGAAGAATATGCGGCAATCGCCTGCCGAGGCGGTCACGTGGGACCAATTCGTAAGTAACAGCATGAATTATAAAGAGGTTTATTCTCTGTGATGATGGGTGCCCTGACCAATTTGCTGGCATTTATCGTTGCGATCAGCGTCCTGGTCGCTGTACACGAGTATGGCCATTACATCGTCGGCCGGATGTGCGGCATGAAGGTCTTGCGATTCTCAATTGGCTTTGGCAAGCCCATCTGGACCTGGGTGGGTGGCAAAGACCGCACCGAGTATTGCATTTCAGCAATTCCCCTCGGCGGCTACGTTAAGTTTCTCGGTGAACGAGATGGCTCGGGTGACATCGTCGAACCAGAAGACGAAGGCCGAGCCTTTAATCAACGCCCGATACCCAGTCGCATCCTGGTCTTGCTCGCGGGCCCGTTTTTTAATTTTCTGTTCGCATTCTTTGCCTACTGGGTGCTCTTCATAAACGGCGTGCCGACTATGAAGCCGGCAGTCGGGCAGGTCGCGGAGGCTTCCTATGCAGCGGATGCAGGGCTGCAGTACGGCGATCGCATCCTCAGGGTTGGTGAGCGGGACGCAAGTGACTGGGAAACAGCGCTGGTAACCATGCTGGATGAAATGATCAGCGATGGGCAGGTAGAACTCGAACTCGAAGCTACTGACGGCTGGGTACGAACGACGACATTAAATGTCGGCGACGACGCGACGCGACTGACAGAGCCGGGCATGTTATTTGAAGGTCTTGGGTTTCAGCCATGGCAGCCGCCCGCTGTCATCGAGACGATTGACGAGAGTGGCGCAGCATTTGCTGGTGGTATCGTTGCGGGCGACCGTATTACTGCAATCGATGGCGAAGCAGTGCTGAGCTTTCGGGATTTGCAGGAAATCGTTGCGGCTCGTCCCGACACGGCAGTAAAATTTGAGCTCATTCGAAACGGCCAGCCACGCTCGCTGGACATGACCATCGGATCCCGCGAGCAGGACGGTGTGATCAGTGGTTTTCTTGGCGTAGGCATTGGAACCGGCGCACAGGATTACTGGTACGTCCGCAAATATGGCCCGCTTGATTCTGTCAGTCAGTCGATAGAGCGAACCTGGGCGTCAAGCGCTTTTACGGTGCGCATGCTGGCCCGCATGGTGACAGGCGATGTGTCGATTAAGAATATCAGTGGGCCAATCAATATTGCACAATACGCGGGATCTTCCGCCGCGGCAGGTCTGAACGCTTTTTTGAATTTTCTCGCGTTGGTCAGCATCAGCCTTGGAGTACTCAATCTCTTGCCAATCCCAATTCTGGATGGCGGTCAGATTGTTTATCACTCGATCGAGGGTTTGAAGGGCAGCCCGCTTTCCTACAAGGCTCAGCTTATCGGCCAGCAGGTCGGAATTGTGGCATTGCTGTTACTGATGAGTTTCGCGTTTTACAACGACATTGCGCGAATAATGGGTTGAACACAGTTAAGAATGTTTATGAATAGGTCCAATCACATATTCTTTGTAATCAGGAAAGTCGTACTGGCGGTAATGGTTTCCGCGTTGTTGGCGCCGATGGTTTCCTACGCGCAAAATTCCTTCGTTGTGCGCGACATGCGGGTTGAAGGACTGCAAAGAATCTCAGAAGGCACCGTATTCAACTATTTGCCGATCAACGTAGGCGACTCTATTGATGATGTACGAGTGCAGGAGGCGATTCGTGCGCTCTACAACCAGGCGTTGTTTGATGACATCGAGATTCGCCGCGATGGCGACACGCTGCTGATCGTTGTGAGAGAACGGCCTTCTATTGAAAACTTTACGATCGACGGCAACAAGGACATAAAGACAGAGGACCTGATGGAATCACTTCGGTCTGTTGGACTGTCACGAGGCCGGACGTTTGATCGATCTGTACTGGACAACGTACAGCAGTTCTTAAAAGAGCAATATTACGATCGCGGCAAGTACGGAGTTGTGGTCAATGCAAACGTTGTTGACCGACCAAACAACACTGTTGCAGTGCGTATTGATGTTGTTGAAGGTGATCGCGCAAAGATTCGTCAGGTCAACATTATTGGCAACGAAAGTTTTCCGGAAGAGGACATTAGAGGCGGGTTTGAACTGGACACTGCCAACTGGTTGTCGTGGTTCAGGCAAGACGATCGATATGCAAAAGAATCTCTGAGCGGCGATCTCGAGAGGCTACGTTCGTTTTACATGGATCGCGGCTTTGCAGATTTTCGTGTCGATTCCACCCAGGTCGCCATCTCGCCAAACAAGAAAGACATTTACGTTACGATAAATGTTAGCGAAGGCGACCGGTATACGATCTCGGAGATCAAGCTGGTTGGCGAGATGCCGGTGCCGGAAGAGCAGTTACGCGGCATGGTGCTCGCTCAGCCGGGGTCAATTTTCAATCTGCAACTCCTCACCGCGTCCAGTGAATTCATGTCCTTTCGTATGGGTGAGGAAGGCTACGCGAATGCGGAAGTTGAGCCAGTCCCCGAACTTGACCGCGAGAAGAAAGAGGCTGCGATAACCTTTTTCATTAACCCCGCCAGCCGTGTCTATGTTCGGCGCATCAATTTTAACGGTGTCGACGAAGTTGACGATGAAGTGCTGCGACGTGAAATGCGACAGATGGAAGGCGCATATTTGTCTAACCGGTTGATCGAACGCTCGAAAATTCTCTTGCAGCGACTTCCTTATATAGAAAGGGCGGAAGTCGAAACCAAGCAGGTTACTGGCAGTCCCGACCTGATGGACGTTGATTTTGATCTTGAATATCGTATGCCAGGTCAGTTCAGTGGCGGAGTTGGTTATTCCGAATCACAAAAGCTCATGTTGAATGGCAGCATTGTACACACCAATTTTCTGGGCACAGGCAATCGGGTTGCGCTCAACGCAAACACCGGTCGCTTTTCAACATTTTATTCGCTGTCCCATACAGACCCGTTTATTTCGCAGAACGGTGTTAGCCGCACCATGTCTATCAATTATCGGGATATTACTCAATTTACGTCCGCGTCTTCTGACTTTTCCACCACCAGTTACGGAGGGGCGCTGGAATACGGTATGCCGATTACAGAATACCAGCGACTCAGTCTTGGACTTTCGTTCAATAATGCGGAACTGCTGTCATCAACAAATAGCACGCAACAATCGCAGGACTGGGTTGCCAACAATGGCAATCCCTTCATAACTAATATCAGCGGAGGCAATGCTTTTTTTGGCACGCAGTTCAATGCGCTCGAATTGATCATGGGTTGGTCATACGACAGCAGGAATCGCGCATTGTTTGCCAACCGTGGATCACGTCAGACCCTCTTTCTCGGCGTCACCGTCCCGGGAAGTGATGTCGAGTACTATACGGCACGCTACAACTATACAAAATATATCCCGCTT
>JBLHLN010000276.1:0-3619 GCA_047620565.1 Woeseiaceae bacterium | reverse complement strand
AGTGTTTTCGCCGTCTTATACCCGGCTGGCCCAATGACCAGAAACGCTCCCGCGATCAACAATGAAAAAACGAATTGCAAAACACCAATCGCCATGGAACCTGCAAACCTGAGCGCGCCCTGACCAAACGCCACAAGCTGCGGCTGAAACTGATTCAATGTCGCTTCCAGGTTGCTGGCCGCACCACTCCAGATTTCGAACACGGTCTTGCCGATTAGTGGCCACTCGGCAACAGATTCGCTTGGTGGTGAGATACTTACATCACCGGACTGCAGTTGAGCGCCAACGCGCTGCAACGCTTCAATACTTGAATCAGCCGTATTGATGGTCGGAACAAGAAGAATGGCCAGCCCGACAAGCACAAAAATCGCTGCCGAGGTTTTGTCACGCCCAGCAAGTTTTTTGCTCAGCATTAGGTGTGCGGGATAAATCGCGACTGCAATTATGAGCGCCCACATCACAATGGTTATGAATGGCGCAAGAATTTGGAAGCACCAGATCAACAAAAGCGTCAGGGCCGCGATTTGCACGTATGAAGCCATCGCATTCTTCTGGAAATTTCTGTCGGCGGCAGCCGTATCAACTGTATTCATTTCAATCCCCATGTTCTTATTGGCCCTGCGCCGGGTATGCTCTGCAGCGAGGAAAGGGCTTTTTATTGGGCTGGCCATGCGCACTGCGTAAGGCCGCGGATCCTTTTACCCAGCTTATAGACTTCAATGAAAATTGACCAGTGCGGGCTGGTCCAGCATCCTAGGAATTCCGCCGTTGCCGACATTATAGGTAGAGCCAATCAGGCAGTATCAGCGAATTCCAGCGCAGGAAGATGAAATGGATATAACCGATAAAGAACTGGGAATGGACGAGGACATCAGCCGCCGGGATTTTTTGAATGGCGTCAGCCTTGCAATTGGTGCCTCAATGCTGCCGGAGTCCGCAAGCGCACAAGATATCGGCGCGCAGGACGTTCCCGGCTACTATCCGCCTGAGCTCGACGGACTACGGGGTTCGCATCCCGGGTCTTTTGAAAACGCACACATGACACTCGATGGCCGGTCGTTTGACGGAGAAAAGTCAGGCGAGCAGTACGACCTGGTTGTTGTCGGCGGCGGCATCAGCGGTTTGTCGGCCGCCTACTTCTATCGCCAATCCATGGGCGACAACGCCAGGATACTGATCCTCGACAATCACGATGACTTTGGCGGGCACGCCAAGCGCAATGAATTCCAGATTGAAGATCGCACGATCATCGGTTACGGCGGAACCATGTTCATTGAAGCGCCTGGCGGCTACCCGGCAATTGCGAAGCAACTGATCGGGGAACTGGGTATCAGGACGCAGCGGTTCTACAATTATTTTGACCACGATTTATATGCGTCACTGGGCCTGGCTAACGGCATTTTTTTCGACCGGGAAACTTTTGGGGCGGATCACCTTGCCGTCGGCGATAAAGTCGATGCCGCAATGCTGATGAACTCACCCTTGTCTGCAAAAGCCAGGGAGAATTTCGTTCGTCTGAACCAGGACGAGAAGCATTACTTATCCGACGTACCTGCAGAACGACGTCGCGAATACCTGGAGAGCATTGACTACCAGACCTACCTCAGGGATCACGCAGGTATGGACGATGAGGTTCTGAAAGTTATGTTGCCCACGCCAAGAAGTGTGTGGGCCGTCAATTCTGATGCTTACCCGGCACGAGCGGCCCTGGGTGATGGTTATCCTGGTTTCGGCGACCTCGATATTGGCGGCGAATCGCATGCTGAGTCTGAGAGCGAGGAAGAGCCCTACATATTTCATTTTCCGGACGGCAATGCGTCAGTCGCAAGACTCCTTGTTCGCAGTTTAATCCCGTCGGTCGCCGGTGGCGAAACCATGGAAGACATCGTGACAGCACGCTTTGACTACGGAAAGCTGGACGATCCAAAATCACCGGTGCGAGTTCGACTCAACAGTACGGTTGTGCGTGCACGACATATCGACGGCGATTTGCAGAGGCCGGTAGAAGTCTCCTACGTGCGAGATGGAAATACACGCACCGTCGAAGCAAAGAAAGTAGTCATGGCTTGCTACAACGCGATTATCCCGCATTTGTGTCCGGAGATGCCCGCTACGCAAAAAACGGCGTTATCGAATTGCATACGCGCGCCTCTCGTTTATTCGAACGTACTCATCAGGAACTGGCAAAGTTTTGCCAAACTCGGCGTGCACAGGGTGAATTGCCCCGGTAGCTATCATCACCGTTTAATGCTCGATTTCCCCGTCAGCATGGGAGCTTACGAATTTTCGAAGTCGCCTGACGAGCCCATCGTACTGCACATGAACAGGGTGCCCGGCCAGCCGGGCAAGGGCGCCCGCGAACAGTTTGCCGCTGGCCAGCGAGATCTGCTGGCGACTTCTTTCGAGACGTTCGAGCGCAACATTCGCGATCAGTTGTCACGGTTGTTGGGGCCTGGCGGGTTTGATGCGGCACGCGATATCGCTGCAATAACGGTCAATCGGTGGCCACATGGCTATGCGTATGGCTACGACCCGGACACCGATCAAATCGCATTCGCACCCTCGTCGTGGCCCGAAGAAAGGCGCCCGTGGGTGACGGGAAGCCGGCCATTCGGCAATATCGGTATCGCCTCTACCGACTCTGCGTCGAACGCCATGACAGAATCCGCCATCGAAGAAGCCTATCGGGCCGTCAACGATCTCCAATAAAGCTGTGCAAGAATTTGACGTAATTATCCTGGGTGGCGGTGCCGCCGGTTTAATGTGTGCGATCACTGCCGGAAGGCGCGGTCGCCGCATACTCGTGCTCGAAGGTTCCAACAAGATTGGCAAGAAAATTTTAATGTCCGGAGGCGGACGATGCAATTTCACTAACCTGCACTGCAAACCCGCAAATTTCGTTTCTGCGAACCCGGCGTTTTGCATTTCTGCTTTAAGTCGCTACACACAACGGGATTTTATTGATCTTGTAGACAAGCACTCCATCAATTATCACGAGAAAACATTGGGGCAATTGTTTTGTGACGACTCGTCGAAAGACATCCTGGCAATGCTGAAAGCCGAGTGTACCGGTGCCGGCGTTGAGATATTGACTCAGGCCAACGTTACTGAAGTTCGAAAGCAAGATCGTTTCAGCGTCCGCTGCAGTAGCGGGAATTTCTCGTCTGACTCCCTGGTTGTAGCAACAGGTGGCTTATCTATTCCAAAGATGGGGGCATCTGACTTCGGTTATCGTCTCGCGCGTCAGTTTGGCCTGGGCGTTCTTGAAACACGCGCCGGACTTGTTCCGTTTACATTTACCGGTGCGATGCAGGAGCTAATGGAGCGCCTGTCTGGTATTAGCACGTGGGCATCATTGAGCACGGCCGGGCACACATTTACGGAAAACATACTGTTTACACATCGCGGGCTCAGTGGCCCTGCGGCACTACAACTGTCCAGTTACTGGTCGCTCGGCCAGGACCTCGAAGTCGACCTGCTGCCGAATACGCCAGCTGAGGAATTGCTGTTGCGCGCAAAAAGTAAGCAGCCTAAGTCCGTACTCCGTACTTTGTTGTGCGACCACTTGCCGAAGGCACTGGTCGTGGAATTGCAGGGCCTGACCTGGCCGGGTCATACC
>JBLHLN010000275.1:0-3628 GCA_047620565.1 Woeseiaceae bacterium | reverse complement strand
TTTCGGTGACTCAAAGCTGAGACAATTATAATATTGGCAATTGACCCATAAAGGGCCAGCTACGACTTAAAATCAAGGCGAGAAAAAATGGCGGATCCAAAATGCCCTGCATGTGACACAAGTGGGATCGAAAAAATCGATTCGACTCCAAGCAAGGAAGTCTCACGAGAAAACACGCCGTGGTATTACGTCGCGCACTGCGGTAATTGCGGACACGTATACGGCATATTTACCAAGCATGTTTACGGACGTAGCGGCCCCCAGCTTATCGTCGAAGGCAAGAAGTAATCCAGCATTCAAAGGGTCAACCGGACTGCGGTTGTAATCGCTGGTTGTACGCCCGCAGCGCAGCAAGCTGAGTCTGTTTTTCAGCAGCATCCCAACGAGCTTCTTTGGCGGCGATCTCCGCGACCTTTTCCGCGATTGACGCACCCTGATCGGCTGACAAGCCTGTCATCAGGCGGCGATGAATAATATCGACCAGGCTTCTCGCGTATTCGTGGCGCATGGCAAACACCACTTCAGCCGCCAGAATGCTGCCATCCTCGGCAATCGATTGCGCAAGGTCCTCGCGGTCCCTGGCGAGCATGGCTATGTCCAGCGCGCGGCGGCCGTAAATACCCAGCAGGCGCGCGATGCAATCGCCAGTCAGGAATTCGAACTCACACAAGCGCGCGTGCACGTCGTTTAGATCGCCGGCGCCAGGCAACGGTAAAGTTCGCGTCTGGCAGGAAGTCGTTGTTTTTTCGACCCTCCTGACCAGCTTGTCGACGACCTGCTCGGACAGGTTGCGGTAGGTTGTCAGTTTTCCACCGATAATCGAAATCAGGCCGCGCGCCTGTTTTTTGTGTTTGCGGATGATGTGTTTGCGCGTAATCGCGGATTCAGGGCCCTTTTCGCGTTTTGGCAGAGGTCGGACTCCGGCGTAAGCGAAGTGAATATCATGAAGTTCGAGATCTGCTTGCGGAAAAACACGGTTTGTTTCTGCCAAAAGGTATTGCACCTCGTCAGCACTTGCGGAAACTTCACCGGGGTCGCCTTTGTAGCGAATATCCGTCGTTCCAATCAGGTACTGCTTGTTCCACGGAATAATAAAAAACGGCCTGCCGTCCTGCTGCGCCTCGACGTAGAAAGCCGAATCCGGCGCGCCCGGGAAATCGCCAACGACGATATGACTACCTTTCGTGCCGCCCATTTGAACCGGCATTTCGCGATTAACGGTCGCCAGGACGCGATCCACCCAGGGACCAGCCGCGTTCACTATTATCCGTGTGCTGACCTCTATTTCTTCGCCACTCATTGAATCAATATATTGCAGGCCTTGCGCGATGCCGTTGCTTACATTGATGCCAATGACCGGACTGTAGTTGCGAACTTCCGCACCGGCGTCGGCTGCGCCAATAATATTCTCCAGAACAAGTCTCTCAGCAAAAGTTACCTGCGCGTCGTAGTACTGCGCCGCGCCGACAAGCCCATTCTGGTTAAGGCCCGGCTCCTCACGTAACACTTCGTCTCTTGTAAGCATTCGATGACCGGGAATTTTTTTGCCGAGCGATAAAATGTCATATGCGATCATGCCAAGTCGGATGAGCAGTTTGCCGCGCCGCGCGTTCTTGTAGACAGGCAGATTCAGGCGCAGGCGGTCAACAAGGTGCGACGCAACATGACGCAAACGACGTCGTTCGTGCAGTGACTCAAATACGAGAGGAATTTCGCCGTATTCCAGGTAGCGAAGCCCGCCGTGAATCAATCGACTGGACCAGCTCGAAGTGCCGCTGCCGAAATCATTTTTCTCCAGCAGAAGTACACGCAAACCGCGCAATGCCGCATCTCGGGCGATGCCGGCCCCATTGATGCCGCCACCGACGATAACAACATCATACTGGCTGTCTGGCGCAGGCATCAGGGCCAGGTCTGACCGCTGCCTGGGCACGTGTGCATTTTATCCGGTCAGGCGATGATGTTGCGTGTACGACGACAACGTTATCTCGCCCTTTGAAACTGCAACGCTACCACTCCGCGCAACCGCGGCAAGGTCGCCAGCAGCCGAAATCGAATCGATAAACCGATCGATCTCCACCCATTTTCCGGTCAGTTGCACAGTGCAGCTCTGCGGCGAGTCATCCAGAATTTCGGCACCGAATTCATTTGCCAGAGACTGCACCTTGTCGAAACCACCCGCGCGCAATTTAAGTTTGACAATCGCAAGCTCGCGCTCGAAATGATCACCAATGGTCATATCGTGAATATTGACGACGTCGACCAGCTTGGCAAGCTGCGTATTAAGTTGTGCAATCGCGGCGTCTGAACCTGATATGACCAACGTAACCCGCGAAACCAGCGGATCGTCCGTTGGCGCAACATTCAGGGACTCAATGTTATAGCCACGGCTGGAGAACAGACCAGTCATGCGGGTCAGGGCACCCACTTCGTTTTGCAAAAGTACAGAGATCACGTGTCGCATTTCGATTTCGCTACCAGGGTCAATATGAATTCGTTTGAAACTAACGTTTGCCAGCGGCGATTAGGATGTTCGCGTAGTTACAGGAGTATTGCAATGCAATAAAAATTAGTAAACACTCGCCCAAAATCGGGCACTTACGAGTATTTCGGTACAACCAATGTCAACCTTGCAACCCGCCAGTCAAATCACAGAACACCCGCTCGCCGGCAAGCGGATGAGTGGTGCAGATATCGTGATTCAGGTGCTGGCCGATGAAAATGTAGACACGATATTTGGCTATAGCGGCGGCGCGATATTACCAACCTATGATGCCGTTTTTCGTTACAACGATCAGCACCGCCTGGTGGACGGAAAGTCGCCAATTCCGCTGATTGTTCCGGCTAACGAACAGGGTGCAGGATTTATGGCAGCGGGCTACGCCCGCGCCAGCGGCAAGGTCGGCGTGGCGATGGTGACTTCGGGACCCGGGGCAACCAATACCGTAACGCCAGTTCGGGATTGCATGGCGGATTCCGTGCCCATTGTCGTCATTTGCGGCCAGGTGCCAACCCATGCCATCGGTACCGACGCCTTCCAGGAGGCGCCGGTCGCGGCAATCATGGGTGCAGTTGCGAAACACGTGTTTCTGGTTACCGACCCGGAACGTCTCGAGGCCACTATTCGCAGCGCATTTGAAGTAGCTCGTACCGGTCGTCCCGGCCCGGTTGTTGTCGACGTACCCAAAGACATACAAAACTGGGAGGGAGAATTCACCGGCGGCGGCACGCTGCCTTTGCCAGGTTACCGAAGCCGATTGCAGGCCGTGGTTGATAACCGCATCAGCGATGACGCCTGTGATCGCCTGTACGCGATGCTCGGAGAAGCGGAGCGACCGCTGATTTATGCGGGCGGCGGTGTAATTAACGGCAATGCAACCAAGGCAATGCGGCACATAGCAGACGAGTACGGCATCCCGGTTGCAACCACACTGATGGCGCTGGGTGCCAGCGATACGAGACATGCACTGTCGCTGCACATGTTAGGTATGCACGGCACTGCATTCGCAAACTACGCTGTTGAGGACTGCGATCTCCTCATCGCAATAGGAGCGCGGTTCGATGATCGCGTTGCCGGTGACCCGCCAAATTTTGCGCCGCGCGCGAAACGAATTGCACATTTCGACAT
>JBLHLN010000274.1:0-3656 GCA_047620565.1 Woeseiaceae bacterium | reverse complement strand
ACCGTAAGCTGTTGAGTGTAAAAGTAATATTGGAATTATTGAGTCACTGACTCGCGCAAAGGATTAGCGCAGGCGGGGCATTAACCGTCAATCATTGTCGCAAGGTGACAATTTTTGTCACCTTGCAACAGGTTTTCATTCAATACCCAGTTTCTTGATGCGGTATCTGAGTTGTCGAAACGTCAAGCCAAGCAATTTCGCTGCCGCCGTCTTGTTGTAGCGGGTCTTTTTCAGGGCATCGACAATCGCCTGGCGTTGCACATCATCAATCTGGTCACCGAGGTCGGCGCCGGTCGTGACCACAGCATAGGTGTCGGTCGTGTCGCTGCGCAAGGCAAGGTCCGACTCCTCGATTGTTCGCCCTGCACACAGGGTAACCGCGCGTTCAAGCATGTTTTCGAGTTCGCGAACGTTGCCCGGGAAATGGTAGGTACGCAGGGCCGATTTCGCCCGCTCGCTAAGCTCGCTGAGTGACGAACCCAGCCGATTCAGGATGTGGTCGGCCAGTAACAGGATATCGTCGCCGCGCTCACGCAATGCGGGAACATTGAGTTCAATAACGTTGATACGGTAAAAAAGATCCTCACGAAAGCCGCCTTTGGCAACCATGTCGGCGAGATTCTGGTGGGTGGCCGACAGAATACGCACGTTGACGGTTTCTTCGCCAGACGAGCCGACCGGACGCACCGTTTGTTCCTGTATCACGCGCAAGAGTTTTACTTGCATCGGCAATGGCAGGTCGGCAATTTCATCGAGAAAGAGCGTGCCGGAATCCGCGCTTTGCACCAGCCCGATTTTGTTATGCACTGCACCGGTAAAAGCGCCTTTGCGGTGCCCGAAAAATTCACTCTCCATCAATTCGGCAGGAATCGCTCCACAGTTCACCGGTGCAAACGGACCATCTTTGCGTGGCCCGCTGTCGTGAATGAGCCTGGCAACGAGTTCCTTGCCGGTACCGGATTCTCCGGAAATATGTACAGGCGCCTGGCTGCGAGCGACTTTGTCGACCATTTGCCGCAGTTCCCGCATCGCCGGCGAGTCGCCGAGCAGCCGCGATGCGTCGTCACCAGTGCGGTCGCTCAGTTTTAGCGCGCTCTCGACAATGTTGCGCAGGTTTTGCAGATCCAATGGTTTGGAGATGAAATCGAAAGCGCCGAGTTTCAGGGCCTGTACTGCTGTTTCGACATTGCCATGGGCCGTAATCACGGCGACAGGCACACCTGTCGAATGAACCTGCATCCATTCCACGAGTTCCAGGCCATCGCCATCTGGCAGACGCATATCAGTCAGGCACAGGTCGAATTTCTGCCTGGCAAGTTGCGCTTTTGCGCCGCTAACGTCTTCTGCAACAGCCGTGTCCACACCCATGCGCCCGAGTGTGAGCGCCAGGAGTTCACGAATATCAGGCTCGTCATCGATTACCAATGCCAGGGGATTGCTCATTAAATGTCCGTCTTAGTCCTCTACTGCTTCCCAACGATCGGGATCCGAAAAAACAATTCTGAATATGCTGCCGCCGGTCTCGCGGGGTTGATAAACAAGTGTGGCCCGATTTAATTCACACAATTCTCTTGATATATAAAGACCAAGTCCGGTGCCACCACTGCGGTCCGTATAAAACGGTTCGAATATCTTATCGACAGTTGCAGGCTCGACGCCGTGACCCTGGTCAAGGACTTCAAGATACGGTTGTCCCGATCGCTGTGTCTGTCCGCATTGCAGCTCTACGAGTATGCCGCCGGTTTCACTCGCATATTTGACCGCGTTGTCACAGAGATTCCACATGACCTGTCGCAGGTGGCTGGGGTCCATGCGTACTTCAAGTCCCTGCACATAATCGCTGACGGACAATTCGCCTTCCTGAAGCTCGAGGGTCCTGGTGAATTCCTGAGAGAAATCCATTAACCAGGGTGCCAGCTCAAATCGCTCCGGCTGACTGGACTCGCGCCGCGACAACTGCAGAATATTGTCGATAATGTGGCTCACACGTTCGGCATGGCTGCGAATTATTTCGGTCAGGCGCAGATCGTCGTCGGACAGGGCCTCTGATTCGGCGAGCAGCTGGCCGGCATGGCTCATGGCACCGACCGGATTGCGAATCTCGTGAGCAATGCTGGCGCTCAGTCGGCCCAGTGAGGCCAGTTTCGACTGTTGCACCCGCGCATTCATCAGGCTCGCGTCCTCAAGAAAAACCAGGATAGGCCCGCTGCGCCCGTGGCCCTTCCCAAGTGGTGCCAGGTGAGCCTTAATTCGCGCACTGTCGTCTTCTGCGTTCATGGTCAGTTCGGTATGTGACACCTCGGACTGGCTTCCACGCCATGTCTTAACGTAGGCCGCCAGATCTGCGGATACCTCACCGATGTTCATACCATGACAGTCTGATGGCGCGCCGATGAGTTGCGCCGCTGATGCATTGATAAGGCGAACATTGTCGCTCGTATCGATGACAACTATGCTTTCCCGCAAATGCTGCACGATGTATTCATTCAGCTCTGAAACATTGGCCAGATCGACGCCGCGCTGGCGGGCAAGCGCCTCGCTGAACTGGATGCGGCGCGCCAGCGGGCGTGCCGCCAGCGAGATGGCAAAAATGATGGCGCCGAGCACGCCGGCAGCCGAGAAATTACTGGTATCGCTGACGCCGCCGATCTGCGAAAAAAACTGCTCCCCAAGAATTGCGATCGTCGCCAATGCGGCGAAAAAAGCCGGTACCTGTAACGGCAGAATCATGCTGCCGGCACCAACAAATACGACCAGCAAGCCACCGAGCCCGCTCGAAATGCCACCGCTGGCATGCATCAGTATTACGATGGCGGCGATGTCGACCGTGACCTGGGCGAGAATCTGCGGGCCTGCCGTGACCCACCGATGGCGAATTGCGAGTCCGGAAATTATGGAGAAAACCAGGTAGCCGGCGGCAGTTGCCGAGAAGACGGCCGGATACCTGTCACCGAAAAAACGCGGATCATCGCCAGCGAAGAAAAGACTTAGCAGGATTACAGCGAGGATCAGACGAAATACGTTGAGTGTGCCAAGCACCCGCCAGGTGAGATCAGATTCCTCGAATGCGCCGTTTAGCAAGACATCGGCACGCAATGATCTCGTATCTGTTAATGACTGGACCATGGGTTTGCGATTGGTTTCCTGTAGTGGCACCGCGGATCTGCGCCGATTGTAGTCCAAGACTGTCGGGTCGGGGGACAATGTGTGCAATTGATGGCGAAATTTTGCGTATGCATTGGCTTTGCTCCAAAATACGCCGACTTTTGGGCTGGCCGCAAAGGCAAAACGAGAATCAATGAATCTTCACGAATACCAATCGAAAAAGCTGTTCGCCGAATATGGCATCCCGGTGCCTAAGGGAATTCCTGCTGCGACTGCCGACGAGGCTGCCAAAGCCGCGCAGGAACTTGGCGGCGAACTATGGGTGGTCAAGGCACAGGTTCACGCAGGTGGACGCGGCAAAGCCGGCGGCGTCAAGCTGGCAAAGACTGCTGACGAAGTGCGGCAGTACGCAGCGGACATGCTCGGCACGCAACTGGTGACCCACCAGTCAGGCCCGGAGGGTCTGCCAGTCAACATCGTTTACGTAGAAGAGGGATCAGATATCGATCGAGAGCTGTACCTGAGCATGCTGATCGATCGTGATGTCAGCC
>JBLHLN010000273.1:0-3660 GCA_047620565.1 Woeseiaceae bacterium | reverse complement strand
AAGGGGTCAAATATGCGTGCGAGATAATGGGTCGACCAGGAGGGCCGGTAAGGCCCCCAATGCAGCCAATGAAAAAGGAATTGCGAAGAGAAGTTTTGCAGATCGTGCAGACGGCGAAAAAAACTCTTGCCGCAATTTTGAATGACAAGGAATAAAACATGCCGGACCTCCTAACGCACGAAGAATACAAAGCCATTGCTGCAGATTTGTCGCTGCCACTGAATGCCTATGTCAATGGCAAGTTCGCCAGGCCGCTCTCGGGCAAAACCATGGATACAATTAATCCGGCGACCGGTGAATCGCTCGGCATGATGGCAGCCTGCGACTCGTCAGACGTAGATCACACGGTCACGAAAGCGCGCGAAGTTTTCGATCGGGGTGACTGGTCACGCATGCATCCCAGTGAGCGAAAGAAAGTGCTCATTCAGCTTACCAAACTAATTTTGCGACACCGCCATGAGCTGGCAGTGATGGAGAGTCTCGAATCAGGAAAGCCGATTTATGAATGCCAGATGACGGACATTCCTGAGACGGTTCATTGCCTGCAATGGCACGCGGAAGCTACGGACAAGTTATACGACCAGATATCGCCGTCCGGTGACGATGCACTCGGCCTGATCATTCGCGAGCCTGTCGGCGTTGTAGCCTGCGTCCTGCCATGGAATTTTCCGTTGATGATGTTGGCGTGGAAAATTGGACCGGCTCTGTCTGCCGGCAACTCTGTCATCGTCAAACCGGCAGAGCAGACCAGCATGACCGCGCTGCGGGTGGCCGAGCTTGCCAGTGAGGCCGGACTTCCAGATGGCGTTTTGAATATTCTTCCGGGAGAAGGTCCGGATGTTGGTGAACCGCTCGGCAGACACGACGATGTGCAGGTCGTTTCGTTTACAGGATCGACAGAGATTGGCAGAAAGTTTCTTGAGTATTCGGCACAGAGCAACCTGAAACGTATTGTGCTGGAGTGTGGCGGCAAGAATCCGGCCGTCGTGCTTGCAGATGCTGAAAATCTTGACCATGCCGCGAAACATATCGCCTATGCAGCGCTCTGGAATATGGGGCAGAACTGCACAGCGAACTCCCGGGTAATTGTGCATAAGAATGTCAAATCGAAACTGGTTGAACGAATACTTGAGCAATTTCGCTCCTGGAAAACCGGAGATCCGCTGGACCCGACGAATCAACTGGGTGCGATCGTGAGCAAGGAGCAGTACGACAAAATCCTTGCCTACATCGAGATTGGCAAAAAAGAGGGAGCGCAGATCCTTGCCGGTGGTTCGGCTATGAACATAGATGGCGGTATTTTCATTGAGCCAACTTTATTCGATGGAGTGACGCCTGACATGACCATCGCCAGGGAAGAAATATTCGGTCCGGTAGTGGCGATTATGGAGGTTTCATCAGATGCGCATGCGATGACTATCGCTAACGATACTTGCTACGGCTTGCAGGCATCGTTGTATACCTCAAACGTCAAAAACGCTCATCGCTATGCCAGGGCGTTGCAGGCAGGAACAGTGTCGGTGAATTGCTATGCCGAAGGTGACATAGCAACGCCATTCGGCGGTTACAAGCTGTCCGGATTCGGCGGGCGCGACAACTCTCTACAGGCGCACGAACAATACTGCGAGACAAAAACTATCTGGATCGATCTAAGTGACGACCCAATTGACGACACGGTCAGCGCCGACTGAATTGCATTTAATCGATCAGGGAACGGCATCATGCGTGACACGACAAAGTGGTCGATTCATTGATTAATACGTTCGTCAAAAAGCTATGTGAATTTGTTTTTCACGGCAGCGGATTCCTGATCTGCGCATTGCCGATTTTTGCAGCGGTAATGCAACCGGCTGCAGCGCAAAATACTGTCGTAATTCGTGATGTTACGGTCATTGATGGTACCGGCGACCCCGCTCAACCCGCAATGACGGTGGTGATCGACGCTGGCAAAATCGTACGCATAGAATCTGTCGGCAACGCAGATGAGCCGTCTGGTGCAGACGTGATCGATGGCGCCGGGAAATTTCTGCTACCCGGATTTATTGACAGCAACGTTCACGCGTCAATTTACGGCAATTCCACGCGGCGTGAGACAGTCGTCAAATACGGTGAACGTAATGACGAACTCGCGCTGGAATTTGTGCAACGACAACTAATGCACGGTGTGACGACGGTACGTGATAGTTACGGCGCCCTGGAACCACTCATGGAAGTGCGTGATCGTATCGAACGCGGCGAGGCTATCGGCAGCAGAATGCTCGTTGCAGGCAATATTGTCGGTTGGGGCGGGCCATTCTCCATGACATTTTCGCTGATGGCCGAGTCCGACCTGACGCTGTTTCAGGCGCAATGGAATGACCATATCGCTCAAGGCGTTGGCGAAGAATTAATGGATATGGGGCCTGAGGAGGTACGAGTCGCAATTAATCAGTACCTGGACAAAGGTCCTGATTTCATCAAGTACGGCGGCACCAGTCATTTTAGTACACCGTCGCTTATTGGTTTCTCACCGCGAGTGCAGAAAGCAATCGTCGATGAAACCCACAAGCGCGGCCTGATCGCAGAAACGCATTCAACCAGCCCTGAGGCCTTGAGGATGTCGGTCGAAGCTGGCATCGATTTGATTCAGCATCCGGAAATTCTGAGCAGGGAATACCCAGAGGATCTTCTGCAACTGATCGTCGAACGCGACGTATTGTGCGCTCTTCGCTCCAATACATTGGGCGGCAGTACCTGGCAGGACCATCTCGCCAGGAAAAAGGAAAACGAAGCATCGTTGCAGGGCGCGGCGCCGCCGAAAACGTCCGCCGAGCGAAGGCAGCGGGAAAATCTTCTGAATCTGTCGTACGAAATTCAACGGCGCAACGCCGAAAGGCTGATTCGGGCAGGTTGTCGCGTGACAATTGCAACCGATAACTATCAAGGGCGTGCGCCCGAGTTCAGGAAAGAGACTAAGCCGGATAATCATGATGCCGGAATCGGCAGTGTTATCGCAATTGAAGGCCTGGTTGAGCTGGGCATGACAGAAATGGAGGCGATTGTTGCCGCGACACGCAATGGTGCGATCGCCGCAGGCATGCTTGATTCGATAGGAACCATTGAAGTTGGAAAGGAAGCAGATCTGGTTCTGCTACGCGCAGATCCACTTACTGACATTAGCAATATCCGGCGCATTGAAAATGTAATCGCCCGGGGCAAAATCGTTAATCTCGAGGGATTGCCCGAGAAGCGGATTTTTTACCTGGGCCCCGGCTGGGTGCCGGAAGTCGCCGTTGCCGGGCGGGCTGGCGAAGCAGCCGCTGTTGTCGCCGTCGAAGACAGCGTCAGCAGCGTTAGCAAAACTTCAGAAGCGGAAAGCACCGGGCAGTCAGGCTCAGATGAAGATGTCTTTGGAGACAATTTACCCGTCGCAAGTGTCAGCCAATCGTCATTGGGTAACCTGATTATCATATTGGATAATGGTCAGCAGTGGCGACAGCTGGATTCAGATAACACCCGGGTCAAGTTACCCGCGGACCGTACCGGTCTGACGGCCGACATCCGGCGGGCATTTCTGGGTTCTGTGTCGATGTCGCTGGGTGAAAGCAAACGTTCGATTAAAGTTTCGCGCATCAATTAAGAAATCAGGCATAAATCAGGGGGCAGAAAAATGACAGCACC
>JBLHLN010000272.1:0-3708 GCA_047620565.1 Woeseiaceae bacterium | reverse complement strand
GGAGATCAGGTCAGAATCTCCCGCAAACTCCAGGCTGAGTCCTGCGGAGAACCGGCGGCTGAAATAGTAATCGCCGGCCAGCTCCAGGTAAGCGTCGCTGTCGTCGAGATTGATGTAGTGCACAAAGCCGCGAACCTCGAACTGCGGCGCGAGAAGGCCACGCACGCCACCCGACAATGCAAGCCCGCTCTCGTCCGATGAGCCGCCTGGTGTATCGACGTCTGCACTCACGAATCGCGCGGTGCCGACGAAATCCCAGTCCTTGTCGTAGTGCCACACATAGCCGCCACCAATCTCGAAGGTGTTGACGTCAACATTACTGTTGAAATCGGCGCTGGTCAGGCCGCCGAGGATGATCCAGTTGTTGCCGAGATCGTATGACCCGTTGACACGAAAACCGTCGCCGCCATTGTCGTCAAAATCGACATAGCGAAGTTCTGCATACGTGTAACCAATATCAGCTGCCGGTGCAGGGTTCGTCTGTGCAAACGCAGTGCTGTGTAACAAACAAAGAACGGCCAGGCCGTAAATCCTTTTCATGCTGTGCTCCAGGGGTTAGCGAAGTGCGATCGGCTGAACGGACGCGGCCGAGTGCGCCGCGCATGTTACCCGTCATGCAAATCCGTTGTCCACTGGCTTTGATGGAACGAAACCTGGCAGGTTCAATCTTCTGCTAACTAACTGTTTGTGTACGACTTACGGTGATGAGCTCAGTGTCGCTATTTGGCGTCACTGTGCCTGACATTTACATTATCAGCGCAAGCTTCGTTGCACGCTTGCGTCATCAACCATGAAAAATAGAGTAGAACCGAAATTCAAACAATCGGTTCTATCCCAATATTTTGGTCTGTTTTTCCGCCAAATTGTCAGATCGGACTTAAGCGATCTGCCCCGCCTTTATTTCATACGGGATCAGCGCACGTCGAAGCGATCGAGATTCATCACCTTAGTCCATGCATGTACAAAGTCATGCACAAACTTTTCACCTGCGTCATTAGCTGCATAAACTTCCGCGATTGCCCGCAGCTCGGAGTTCGAGCCGAAAACGAGATCAACCGGTGTGGCTGTCCATTTGAGGTCACCGGTCGCGCGATCACGACCTTCGTAGACACTCTCAGATTCTGCTGACTTCGCCCATTGTGTAGACATGTCGAGCAGATTGATGAAGAAGTCGTTACTCAATGTGCCAGGTTGGTTTGTGAACACTCCATGCACAGCTTGTCCGGCATTGGCATTCATTGCCCGCATGCCGCCCACCAGAACGGTCATCTCAGGAACAGTAAGCGTCAGCATATCAGCCCGATCGACCAGCATATCCGCTGGTGACCTGCGATTACCGTTAGCGAAATAGTTTCGGAATCCATCCGCAGTCGGTTCGAGAACGGCAAAGGAACTTACATCTGTCTGAGCTTGTGTTGCATCAGTACGTCCGGGTGTGAAGGGCACTTCAGTATCGTATCCAGCATCGTTCGCGGCCCGTGCAACAGCGGCAGAACCGCCAAGAATAATCAAATCGGCGAGCGACACTTTCTTGCCACGACGCTGATTTCCATTGAAATCTTGTTGAATGCCTTCAAGGCGAGCCAGCACTTTCGTCAGTTCATCAGAATTATTGACACCCCAATCCTTTTGCGGTGCTAATCGGACACGCGCGCCATTCGCCCCACCGCGCATATCAGTACCACGGTATGTAGACGCCGATGCCCATGCAGTTCTGACCAGTTCGGGTATGGTTAATCCCGACTCAAGGATTTCTGACTTCAGTCTTGCCGCATCACTTGAATCAATCAGGTCATGATCGACCGCGGGAACCGGGTCCTGCCAAATCAATTCTTCTGCAGGAACCTGGGCGCCTATGTAGCGGGAGCGTGGGCCCATGTCACGATGCGTCAGCTTGAACCATGCTTTGGCGAAGGCGACTTCGAACTCTTCAGGATTTTCGAGCCAACGTGACGTAATTCGTCGATACTCCGGATCAAATTTCAACGAGAGGTCGGTTGTGAACATGATTGGTGCATGCCGCTTCGACGGATCGTGGGCGTCCGGTACAAGGGTTGACGCAGCGCCACGCGCAGGAATCCATTGGGTTGCACCGGCCGGGCTCTTTGTCTGCACCCAGTCGTAGGTATAGAGGTTGACGAGATAGTTGTTGGTCCAGGCAGTCGGGTTGAATGTCCAGGCACCTTCCAGGCCGCTACTGATCGTGTCACCGGCATTGCCGCTGCCACATTTGTTTTTCCAGCCAAGGCCTTGCTCTTCAATGTCTGCGGCTGAAGGCTCGGGACCCACGCAATCAGCCGGAGGGGCTGCGCCGTGTGCTTTACCAAAGGTGTGCCCACCGGCGATAAGCGCGGCAGTCTCTTCATCATTCATCGCCATGCGGCCGAACGTATCGCGAATGTCCTGCGCTGCTGCTAACGGATCCGGGTTACCGTTCGGTCCCTCAGGATTCACATAGATCAGACCCATTTGGACGGCGGCGAGGGGGTTTTCCAGCTTCCTGTCGCCCGTGTAGCGTTCGTCGGCAAGAAACTCTGTCTCAGGACCCCAATAGACCATGTCGGGTTCCCATTCATCTTCACGCCCGCCAGCAAATCCAAAAGTCTTGAAGCCCATTGACTCAAGGGCAACATTCCCTGACAGGACCATCAGATCTGCCCATGATATCGCCCGACCGTATTTTTGCTTGACCGGCCAAACGAGACGCCGCGCCTTGTCCAGGTTTACATTGTCAGGCCAGCTATTGAGTGGCTCGAAACGTTGTTGACCGCCGCCAGCTCCGCCACGTCCGTCGGCTACCCGGTAGGTGCCCGCGCTGTGCCAAGCCATGCGAATAAAAAACGGACCATAATGTCCATAGTCCGATGGCCACCAGTCCTGCGATGTCTTCATTACCGCTTCGATGTCTCTCTTCACATCATTGAGGTTGAGCTCTGAAAATTCCTCGGGGTAGTTGAAATTATCGCCGAGCGGATTTGACTCAGGTGCGTGCTGTCGGAGAGGGCTGAGGTTCAGTTTCTCGGGCCACCAAAACTGGTTCGACTTTGGCTCATCCTGTGCAAAAGCAGGACTTGCCAGCATCGCTGGTGACATAGAGATCGCTACAACGGCGAACAAACGTATTGATCTATTGAACATTGGAGTTATTCCTTAATTAGGCGATACAAATGACGTTTTGCCGTTAAACGAAATCGCAGCCACTCATGAATTTCGTGGGATATTTCGTTCATTAGCCAACAAGGTGCGCTGAGTCCATTGCGTGGGTCGGAACTCCGTCCCCGGACGTCATAGCCCGAAATCAACGTAAGCTCTTTCGACAATCGATCCAAATGCGAATGATTATAAATTAGATTCATTCTAAATTAGAACCAGTCTAGTAATCGGGGAACAGTATGTCAATTAAGGGGAAGAATGTGTCGAGCGGAAAATTATAGGGTCGAACCGAAATTCGAATATTCGGTTCGAGCCCAAATTTAGACCCCAAAACTAGGGTGTCGGTGCTTCCCTTTCCTGCACTGTGCCCCGGAGATTCTTTTCGCGCCAAATGATGAGCAGGTTCGACGCGATCACGATGGTGGCGCCGGCGAACACGATCGGCAACGGCCAGTCGTTCCAGACCAGCCAGCCGAACAGTATCGCCCACACAATGCTGCTGTAGTTGATCACGGCCACGAGCGCAGCCGGCGTGTATTTCAGGGCGATGGAGTA
>JBLHLN010000271.1:0-3709 GCA_047620565.1 Woeseiaceae bacterium | reverse complement strand
GAAGTCCAACAGTCGTTGGTCAGATCCATGTTTTCACTGACAACACACTGCGGCGTGCTTATGCGATCTGCGCCTTTCGATGCCGCACGTAGTTTGAGCTGATCGATCGCGTCACGCATTGCGACGGCGCTATCCGCACGCTCATGCACGACCCTGTTCCTATGGCAGTAGAAGCCCTTTACGATTCCAAGGTCGGTGTATTCGCTCGTCAATACCAATTGTTCCTCAACGATCGACATTCCTTTGATTCTTTTTAGCACGTCGCTATCCATGTCGTAATAGTCGAGGACGGTCACCGTAGTTGCGCAACCGGAAAGGCCAATAATGGCTGCGAGACTAACCGCCGTTGGTTTATTCATGATCAGTGGCACCTCGTCGTAATCTGAGGATAGCCTTCCCTGAGCCGGCGGCTCTCCGTGTTCTCCTTACGCTCAAATCGTCCGGTGAGTAAACCGTACTGATTCCGCGTGCGTTCCCCCGCCGAGCTGCGGTTCATCCACTCGCCGGCCCGCGTCTTGCCGTCGATGTGATAGACCGGCCGCACCGACCAGCTCAGTGATTTGCACTCGGGAAGCGCCTCTTGAACGGCGTGTCGGGGTTCGGGAATGTTGTACGAAAAGTAGACCAATTGGTCATCGTCATAGATCTCGAGGTCAAAGGCGACGGCCGACTCGTGGATCTGATCGGTCCAACCGCCGTAAGTATCGCCACCGAGTAGAATTAGCTCCCAGGCCAACGTTGGCGTCGGTGATATTGCGCTGCCAGTCCAGTCGCTTCGCGTTATATCACTGACCGATGCACTGGCGAGAGGACGCAATACGTGCCGGAGTTCAACTTTCTCGAAGAAGTCATCGCTGATCTTCCTCGCGATGTACTGCTGAGCGTTGTCGATGTAGTCAGACCAGAGCGCGTTGTCGTCCCGGGTCCAGTTGTTCAGTGTGTCCTTGACACTGTAGTTATAACCCTTCGAGTAGATCATCGAGTTATCTTCGGTGCGTGTTAGTTTCGCGGACGCGGCTGCGGTCATGATCGCGTCGTTACCTTCGACCATGACAGTCAATTGCTCTACAACCACGTCGAGCGTCGCATCGATGTCGGCCGGAATAGAAGCCTCTGCCGTCGTTAGCGTTGGCTCGATATCGGATACAGATTCCAGGCGCACGTACACCTCCCTGGCAAGTGCGTCTGACGGAAGCGTTGCATTGTTTTCCTGTGTCAGGTCCTCGGTCAACTGATCGCGGAATTCCTGTACCTGCTGTTGAATTTTAGCGGCTGCTGCGCCCATGATTGATCCGGCGATCATAGCTACGGGAAGCAGTATTGGTAGTAGAAGGATTGCGGCGGGATTTTCACCGATTATCTCCCCACTTGCGGACGCGCCGGCTTCGGCGCCCGCCGATGCTCCCTCACTGGCAGTCGGAACTGCCCGACCGTAATCGCCGCCTACAGACAGGATTGGTCTGCTGCTGCTTGGTTTTACCGCTACTGTTCTGACCGATGAGCGGAGCTCCTCGGCCATATGGGAAGTTCCAGTCCGGTACCCCGTGGACGGCTGCTGCCCCATATAGAACACACTGCCGCAGCCGCCGGCAACAAGGGAAATCGCGACAATGATGGCCACACCGGCTGGTCGGGACGGGCAAACGCAGACTAGATTCTTTCTGGAAGAGCAGTAAATCACATCAATCTTCGTTTATTCGTGGTGGCGAGGCTGTATCCAACCTATCGTTATCATATGACTTATTGAACATTGCCATTCTATCGTCCAAATACGTGTCCGAGATGTTGCTAGTGGCCTAAGTACAGTTGCTGGATGGCAGATCGGTAGCGGACCACAAACGTCCGCTTTGGGTCAGTAGCAGACCATTTCATCAATAATAACCCAATGTCCGGTTTCACCAAGAGCGTACGTTCAGATAGCAGATATTCCAGGATGGTCTGGTTCCAGTCTGTAGCTAACCCGACCGTTACATTCAACCGCCAACAGGTTTCAGACCCAACGCGGCTCTTTCGCGGTTCAGGTTTTCCAGCATTTTTTCGAAGATTTCGAAGTAACGGGGATCGTTGATCAAGTTTTTTGGCATCAATACGCCAATGCCCGAATCCGCAATGGCGGCCAGGAAGTCCATGGCCTTTGTTTCATCACCGGACAACAACGCGAAAAATGCCTGGGATCCCCAAAAAGAAGTATTACTGACTCCTTCCTCAAGCTGTTCGTCGAGCACGGTCTTGAAGTGCCACATGGCCACCCCGTATTTCACCATCTGTCCAAGCTCGAGGTATGAATGCGCGATAGACCCCAGCGCACCGGGGCCCAGTCCCTGGCGCAAAGATGGCATGTCCGCCTCGAGCGCATCCAGGTCAGCCCAACGTTCCTCGACGAACTTGATGAGTTCACTGTATTTCTGATTGGCATGCAAAACGTTAATTAGCTCAGGCACTGCTTTCCCTTCAGCGGCCATCGTGTAAGCGAGCAGAATGGCTTCTTCAGATCGCCCCAGCTTGTTCAAGGCAAGGATTGCCGGAGGCAAATCGCGGGCCACCTCCAATGTTCGTTCCGGGTTTTCAATACTGTTTTGGTAGTGCCCCAGTGCTAGACGGTTAGCGCTATTTTTCGGCTGCGCAGCATAGAGCCTTTCATGGATACTTATGGCCTGCTGTTGGGAAATGGCAAAGGAGGCACCCATCCACAGCTGATCATGCACTTCAGCCGGGAACATCGGCACAATACCTTCCAATAACGCGATGGCTTCCTCATTACGTCCCCGGAGCGTGAATTCAAATACGATATCGACAATACCAGGAATGTACATGGGGTCGCGTAAGCGGATTTCTTCGAGAACCTCCAGTGAGTTGCGCATACGGCCGAGTTGGAAATAGGCCTCTTTCAACCAGTTGAGTGCGTCAATTGAAGCTGGATTGATAGCAAGCGCCTGCTGCAGATAGGTAATTGCTTCCTGGGGTTCGTTCCTGCTGATGTGGAGAAGACCCTGTCCCGCAACCGCCTCGGAAAGTTGCGGATTCAGCCGTATTGCTTCATCTAGGTATCGCGTTGCCTGGTTTGCCGCTTGTTTAGTCGAAATTGAGCCATAATTTCCAACACTATCTCCGAGCAAGAGACTGGCAATACCGCGTTGTGCCCAGGCAGGCGCAAATGAGACGTCTGCAGCGATGGACTTATCCAGAAGTTCAACAGCAGTCAGCAAACTGGCCTCGGTTCGTTCTCGCATATGCTGTTGTGCCTGCAGGTACAGATCAAAAGCGTTCGTATCAGCCCGTGCAACAGCAATCGACTGGCCGTCCAGCAACTGCGTCTTCAATTGCTGGAGAATGGCAGCGGAAATTTCATCCTGGATGGCGAAGATATCGACGAACTGCCGGTCATAGGTGTCCGACCACATGTGGAAGCCATCCTCGACCTGGATGAGTTGCGCCGTAATTCGAATCCGATCACCCGATTTGCGCACCGATCCTTCCAGGATGTGCCCCACACCCAAGGTGTCACCGATCTGGCGCAAATCTTCATTCCGGTTTTTAAAGGCGAACGAAGAGGTCCGGCCGGCAACCCGCAGACCCTTTACCTTGGCCAGTACATTGAGAATTTCCTCGGAAATGCCGTCGGAGAAGTACTCCTGTTCCGGATCAGACGACATGTTGACGAAGGGCAGAACGGCAATGGAAGCGACCGGCACCTTGTTGCCCGCTTGGC
>JBLHLN010000270.1:0-3748 GCA_047620565.1 Woeseiaceae bacterium | reverse complement strand
GCCGAGCATGGGGCCCCACGTGTAAGTCGTCATGGAAAACGCTAACGTCACCAGGTCGAGCTCGCTGGCCGAAAACTGCCAGGCCATGACAGCCAGCACGGTACCCCAGAAAATCACCAGCACACGCGATACCTTCAGCAGTCGCCGCTCGTCGGCCTGTGGTTCGATAAACGGCTTGTAAAACATGGTCAACGAGATCTGCGACAAGGCTGCAAGGATAGAGTCCAGACTGGAGATTGCGGCGCTGAGAATTCCCGCAATCAAAAGGCCGCGCAGGCCAGTGGGTATTTGCGAAATAATAAACGCAGGAAAAATTCTGTCATTGCGTTGCGCGACCAGGTCGGCAAGCTCGCCCGTTAGCGGCTGATTTTGATAAAATGCGAACAGACCGACACCTACCATGAGCATCAGAACCGGGACGAGCTCACCGACGGTACTCCACAACACGGCCTTTTGCGCTTCCCTTTGACTTCGGCAACATAACAATCGCTGCACGAACAAATGATCCGTGCCATAAACAGCGACATTTTGAAATGGCATCGCGATTAGCGCCGCCCAGAAAGTAAAAGCAACTCTCGGGTCGGTTGAGAAATCGAATGTTTCGAATTTGTCGGCTTGCTGACCAACGCTGATCAAAGTACTCCACTGGTCAGGCAGTGCATCAGCGACAAATACAAGTGCCGCGATGCCGCCGGCAATCAGGATGAAAAACTGTACAAAATCCGTCCAAATGACGGCCGCGATACCGCCCATCCAGGTCCAGAGAACTGCAAAAAGTGCTATAAAAACAATGCTTTCCGCAGTACTCCATCCTGTTATCAACTCCAGAACCAGTGCCGTCGCGTAAACGCGGACACCCTGACCAAGAATTCCTCCGAGGAAAAACATGCCGGCGGTTATCCGCCCGACGACTGCACCGAGCCGGTCTGCCATGTACTCGTATGGGCTGTAAAACTCTTTTTCGTAATAAAGCGGGACGAGATATTTCGCGACCAGTATTCTTGCAATCACACCGCCGAGCGCGAGCTGTAAATAGACGAAATTTCCGTCCTCCGCATAAACCAGCGCAGGCACACCGATAAAAGTCACCGCACTGATCGTCGTTGCAATAGTCGATGCGGTTACTGCATACCATGGCATGTTTCTGCCGCCGAGAAAAAAATCGCGGGTCGTGTGCTGCTTACCCTTCAGGTGGTGTCCAACAATGGTCGTGCCAATAATATAGGCGGCGACAATCGACCAGTCGAGGACGCTAAACACAGAAACTGCTCAAGTCACGGATATCGTTCGACCAGCGCCATCGCCGGGATAGACCCTGGAATTAGCCTCCGGATACGCATAGCCATTGATGAATACACGACGATACGAATCCGTCTTGTTTTGAAAACTTGCGTGGGCCGTGTACGGGCCGAAAAACAATGTATCTCCCGGTTGGGCGTTGATGGTGACTACATCAGCTTCATTGAATTGCGGCGGCTGCTTCGGTTTGTACTCCGGATCATCATAGTCGTGATCGCCAAACTCGACCCGCCCCCATTTCGTACTGCCCGGAACAAATTGCAGCGGCCCGCTATCTGCCGTCATTTCGTCGAGCACTATCAGCGTTTGCACAAAACTTCCACGGCCATTGATGTCCTGCCACTGACCGTCGCCCTTGTCGCGGTGCTGAATGTCCTGGTGCCAACCGAAAATTACGCCGTCCCCTGGTCGTTTGAAATGTGCCTGGCTGAGTAACTGGTCCATTTGCCGACTACCAAGCAATTGCGCGCACGGCAGCGTCAAACGCGAATCTTCACCAACCTGCAGCAGGTATGGCTGCGAACCACCGGCCCACACGACGCGCTTGATGATTCGTGCTCCGCTTTTCTCCCCCAGCACGAAATGGGAGCCTTGCTTCAGACCGCTTTCACGCATCCCCTGGGCGAGCCACTCGAGCCGCTCGAAGCACTTTTGCATTCGAGCAATCTCATCACGACGAAACAACGCTGGTTTGGTAATCCAGCCATTGTCGTGAAACTCGTGAACTTCACTGTCAGTTAATATTTGCCTGGCTCGCGAACTCATCGTTAATTCAAAAAAGCCACCCTGGCGGCGCGGATATGCTGTGCGGTTCCATGAACTCGTTCAGACCCTCGAAGCCCAGCACGCGGCCAATACCACTTTGCTTTACTCCGCCAAATGGTCCGCGGTGATCCTGCGCCATCGGTCCGTGCCCGTTAATATAGGTATAACCGGCCTCAAGGCGACGGGCAATGCCAAGTGCCCGATCGCGGTCGGGTGTCCAGACCGATGAACACAAACCGAATTCGGTTCCATTCGCATAGGCAACTGCATCGTCCTCGCTATCGAACGGCAATATTGGAACGACCGGCCCAAATTGCTCCTCCTGGACTATGCGGGAATCAGGATCACAATCGGTGATTACCACTGGCCGCTGGAAATAACCGTCGTCATAGGTTTGCTGATTTGGAATTAGCCCCAGCTCACTGATTGTAGCGCCGTTCTGTCGCGCATCATCGATAAGCCCTTTCACAACGTTGAGCTGTCGTTCGTTATTGATCGGGCCCATGGTCACTGATGGATCCAGTCCATCACCGACTACAATCGCGTCAACCAGCGACGAAAACTTGTCCACGAATTCAGCGTAGCGGGATCGGTGTACGTAGAGTCTTTTGATCGCCATACAGATTTGTCCGGACGTCATCAGGGAGCCACTAACAAACTTTTGCATGGCCTGATCGTCGAGAACTGCATCCTCCAGTACCAGGGCGGCATCGTTGCCACCGAGCTCCAGCGTAATCGCTTTCAGTGTGTCGGCCGCCATTTTCATTATGTGCTTGCCAGCCCTGATGCTGCCCGTAAAGCTGATCTTGCGAACGAGAGGATTCGTGATCATCTCGTCGCCGATCTCGGATGGTGGGCTCGCAATGACATTTATGACGCCTGGCGGTAATCCGTCTGCGAGAATTTTGAGAAGCTGCATGGGCGCGAGCGGGGACTGCTCCGCAAGCTTGATTACGACCGTGTTGCCCGTCATTAAAGCCGGCGGCATTTTGACACCCAGTAAGGAAATCGGCCAGTTCCACGGAACAATTTGTGATGCAACGCCGCGTGGCTGCCTGGTGATGATCGTGTCCTGCGGCGGCCCACTCATCTTTTGATCCTCCGCCAGCCGCCCGGCCTGCGCGACCGGCCAGGCGAAGCGATCACCAAACCTGGAAAATTCGATCGCGGACTCTTTGAGTATTTTGCCGTGCTCGCGAGTAAACAGGTGAACCAGTTCGTTGAGTCGATCATCATTGGCCGACAACGGAGCTGCCGCTGCAGTCAGGCGAGCCGCCCGTTCCTGGTAACTTAATGCGGACCAGGCGGGATAGGCACGATGCGCAGCCTCGACTGCCTGTCGCACATCCTCCACTCCAGCAAGCGCGGCACGCCCCACCGTTTCGTCAGGATGGGCGGGATTGTTGACTTCGTAGGTGCGCCCGCTTACAGCGGGACGCCAGTCACCGTCAATAATATTTTGGATTTCAACGAGTGATTCAGTCACCAGGATTTTCGAGATCGAATTTTCGCCATAGCGCCCCCCCAGGAGAGAAATTATTACGGCAGATCGTTATGCTCAATGGTAGATCCTACAGCATAATTCGGATGGCAAATTTGGGTTGGGTCGCCTACGATTAGCGGTAGCTTAGGCATAAATATTCGGGGGAGTATCATGAGTATCGGAACTTGTCGTGCAGTCGCG
>JBLHLN010000269.1:0-3752 GCA_047620565.1 Woeseiaceae bacterium | reverse complement strand
TCAGCAGGTTTCGGTCATAGGCAAAAGTACTGTCGCTGGAATCATTTTCTGCATATACGTATGCAGCCAAGAACTGCCAATTTTGACTTAGCATTTTGGAAATGCCAGCCCGGAGTGTGACCAGGTCCTCTGTTCGCGCCGGGACAAGATCATCGTAATCGCTGCTACGGTATTCGGCGCCGAACTCATATCCCCAACCATCCATTGGCGAAAAACGATAGTCAATCCCGACTTTGTTGCGTGATGGTGAAACACTCGGGTCACTTCGGTCATTCGTCTCGACCTGAACATTGATGAACAATGAACGATTTTCGAAATTCCAACGGTAATGCGCATCAAGTCGCTGCCGCGATCCTTCAATTCCCGAGAAGATTGTCTCCACCGCACTGACGTCGTCATATCTGAATCGAATGCCAAGCGACGACGATTGTGTGAGGCGACGATCCAGGCGAAAACTCAAACTGCCAGTCTCGTCAAATCCATCGCCCCCCAAAGTGCCGTAGGCTGCATTTGCCGCAACCCGCGTACGCCACTGTCCAAAATCATGATCGTAGGCGACACCTGCTCGTATAACGTTCTGATCGAATTCATCGATGTCAAAATAACGCACTGCGTACAAGCTCACATCGAAACGAAAATCACCTCTATTTGTAAATGGTTTCTCGAATGAGCCGTAAATGTCCGCCATTGGACTCTCTGCGGTCGTTCCCGCTGGTAAGCCAAGTTCATCACGCAAAGCGACGTTGTCGTCGTAGCCGGCACGCATTCCCATTGCCCCAAACCAGCCGGGAGAAGGTTCTGGGGCGGACTCTGTCCGTGCAAGCATCGTCGCTGACAAAGCGCTCAGGGTTTCGTCGTTTGCGGATAGGTCGTAGGCATTCTGGAAGTGCTTACGGGCGGTATCTGTATTGCCCTGCCTGTCTGCGATCAGCCCGAGATTGTATTCACTTAGCGCCAGGAATTTTGGGTATTGCTTCGCAATCAACTCGAACGTGTGACGAGAGCGCTGGTATTGTCCAAGTTTATATTGCGCAACGCCGATATTGTAATGGACTGCAGGGCCGCTTTGACCTGCATCTCTGGCCGACTCAAAAAAGGTCAATGCGGTAGAATAATCGCCTAGCTCAAATGCCCGCGTACCGTTGCTCCAGGCATCGGCCGAGCTCTGGGCTCCTGCCGGAACCAGGTATACCAGTAGAAGTATGCACGCAAGCCCGCGTACGCCATGCCCCATATATCCGGTCCCGAAGTGAACAATCAGTTTTTATAATTGGTTTTATTGATTATCGCAATCGACCCGGTAGCAAAATTTCCCTTTCGATACCGGGTAGGCGGGTGGCGTCCAGCAAAGGAATTCGCGGCTTAGTTCTGGCCCGGTGGTCCATCTGGCGGACCCGGATTTTCCGGCCGGGGTGGCGGTTCAGGCCGGTCTTCTGAGCGGCCGTGCGTTTCCCGGTCATTCTGCGCCTGGTTTGACATTTCACTAGCGCGTTGCCGTGCTGCATCTGCTTTTTCCAGGTCCTCTTCGCGGCCTGGTTTGTTGGCCGTGGCCGTTGTCATTCCGTGTTTACTTGCCGCAACGGCGGGAGACTCGGGGTTGTGCTGCAGTACGGCGTCCGGCAATGTGATTGGTTTGGTAACCGCATCCGGCAATTCTGCCTCGGCTTTGCCCATAAGACGCATGGTCACATCCATGTCGTCTTCGTCATTGCTATCGGATTCCTGCGACATGGCGTTGCCCATACTGAGCATGAAAGCCAGTCCTAATACCATTCCAAATGTTCTGTTCTTCACTTTAATTCACCTGCCCAAGAAAAGTTCTTCTATCGCCCAATTGACCAATGAAACTAAACGTCTCCATCAACCAAAACATGTTACGGAAAGTGGCCGGCTTTGACACCACTCTGGTCCTCCGCAGTTCCGGAGCTTGCGTCCTGCAGGCATCTCGGCCGGCGCTATCTTTTTCCGTATATTCGTTAAACGCTCAACAGCGAAACTCGATTCCCGTTTGCAACATAATCACGTATCAATTTTTAGATCCACTCGAAAAATTCGTTGTGTTCCTTCATGTTCCAGGCGGACGATCAGGTGACCTTCAGCCAGATCGACCGCCGTTAGTGGTAACGTCAGTTTGTTTACGCCCTTCTGCAGGTCGGTATTCCAGCTCAGCTCTCTTTGCGCGCCAAGGCCCACAATCTCGATACCACCTGACAGCAACACGTTAACCGTTGCGTTCAGCAAATCTCGCTCGGCGTCGATAGCGATGCTGATTTCCTGCTGGTCACCTAGTGCCATCGTGATGATCGGACTAGCAACCACGGAATCAGTTGGTGTCTCGAAAAATCCGAATGACACGATTGCGATGGCAACTCCCGCCGCCAGGAAACCGCCAACTGCAGTACCGGCCCAGAACTGTGACCTGCCTGGTGCCTTCGGCACCGGCTTCGTCGCTTCTGCCATGACTCTCGTAAACAGGCCGTCCGGAGGCCGCTGTGCAGGCCGATTCTTCACCACGCGCATCGCGTTTGCTCCACGTAATGCATCACGGCACGAATCACAATTCTCCACATGCGCGGTTAGCTTGCGGTTCTCCAGTTCATCTTGCGGATTGACAGCTTCGAGGAGCTGCTCGATTACGTCTTCACAGTTCATGTTCAGGTACCCACAAGAGTAAGGAGTGGACGACCGGTTACTTCGCGTTGCATTAACCGGCCGAGTTTGATTCTGGTGCGGTGTAACCGGGATTTTACAGTGCTCTCGGTCAAATCAGTCAGCGAGGCGAGCTCGGCAACCGTGTGACCCTCGATATCGTGTAGCGCCAGCAGGGCACAATCCTCCTTCTTCAGAATCTTCATTGCGCTCCAGAGCGCCTCGAGACTGATCAGCCGGTCAGTTTCTTCTTCGGGTTGCAGGTGCCGTTCGCCCGCCAGTTCCATTTCATCAATTGGCGACGAATTGCCGGCGAGATCCACAGGGGACCGCTGGTTTCGGCGTACGCTATCGACGAAAACGTTATACAGCACGCGTAACAGCCAGGCCCGTCGGTGCTGCATCGCTTCGAGATCAGACAACTTAACGAACGCTTTCACACAAACCTCCTGCACAAGATCCTCAGCATCTGCAGGAGTGAACGCAAGGCGGCTCGCCGCACCGTACAGAGATTCGAAGTGCGGTTGCATCAACCGCTCGAAGCGTACCTGGTCCGAAACCCGGCCTTTGAATTTGACGATCTCGCTCATGGCCGAGTCTGATCCTGCATGCTCATGAGATATAAACGCTCATTGTTACGCTATGGTTGCAGAATTTTTACATAATGAGCGGCCCGCAAATGTGAGGTTGATCACCTTCTGGTCGTTCTCTCTATATATAAGGAGTCGGATCTACGGTTGATGTCGACACGGCGACTTACACGAACTCAATCGGCGATCCCGTGTTGACCGCGTACTGGCAGGATCCTGACTTTGATGCCGAACAGCACGCATTCTACTACGTGCGGGTACTGGAGATTCCGACGCCAAGATGGACGACGTACGATGCGGCGTTTTACGGAGTCGACTTACCGGACACGGTACCGGCGACAATCCAGGATCGAGCCTACACATCGCCCATCTGGTACACGCCGTAATTTGAGGGACTTGTTCGGAAACTGCTGCACTTAGACATTGTGTCCCGTTCGAGCGTTAACGGCTTACGAAAAGCCGGTTGGAGCCTTGCGGGATGACTGGTGGAGTTTGTGGGCGAAATTCGCGAGT
>JBLHLN010000268.1:0-3761 GCA_047620565.1 Woeseiaceae bacterium | reverse complement strand
GTCAATCCCAATGTTCGCAATGGTGGTTTTTTTGAGAAAGGCGATGTACTCGCGTCAATCGATCCGCGCGACTACGAGGCAGATGTACGCATTGCCGAAGCAGTGTTAATGGATGCAAAACAAACGCTGGCTGAGGCCGAAGCCCGCAGCAATCAGGCCAAGGAAGACTGGGAAAGGCTCGGCAATGAAGGCGAGCCAACGGCGCTGGTATTGCGAGAACCACAATTGCAGGCAGCCAGGGCGCGCATCAAGGCTTCTGAATCGACTCTTGAAAAAGCGCAGCTGGAACTGGAGCGAACCGAAATCATTGCGCCATTTGCCGGGCGCATTCTGCGACAAAATGCGGATATCGGCCAGGTCGTTGCAAAAAATTCACCGCTCGCCGACGTTTACGCCACGGACTATGTAGAAATCCGCCTGCCAATCAGGAACAGAGATCTTAGCTTTATAGATCTGCCCGAAACCTATCGCTATGAAGGAACGACGGAAGCAGTAACTGGCGTGAAAATACGCTCCGAGTTGGCGGGCGCTTCAGCATGGGATGCGAAGCTTGTTCGAACTGAAGGTGCCATCGACGAAGCCGCCCGGCAATTGCATGTTATTGCACAGATCGACGATCCGTTTTCTACTGAACGCGAAGGCCAGACGCCACCAAAAATCGGCCAGTACGTGACGGCTGAAATGACAGGCAAGACCCTGCGAAATGTTTTGGTTATCCCGAATTCAACCATTTACCAGGGGAGCTACGTGTACATCGTCGAAAATGATCTGTTACAGCGCCGAGATGTGCAGATAAGCTGGCAGAATGATCTCGAGGCGATTATCGAGTCTGGCATTAAACACGGTGATTCGCTGGTAACCACAGCACTCGGACAGGTCACCTCGGGCATCCGTGTGACGGATGCCAGCGCGGTGGGCGGTAGTCGTGGTCAACGCGACGGCCCCGGCGATTCTGCCCCCGCCGCCAAACCCGCCGGTGAAACGAAATGATCTCCTGGTTCGCGCGAAATTCAGTTGCAGCCAACCTGCTGATGGTATCGATCCTGCTCGGCGGCATGATCTCAATCACCAGTGGCGTTCGCCTGGAGGTTTTTCCACCGTTTGAGCTTGATACCGTATCGGTGTCCGTACCGCTTCGCGGCGCAACACCTGAGGACGTAGAGCTGGGCGTCGCTGTACGTATCGAGGAAGCGGTTCAGGATCTCGAAGGCATCGACAGAATTGTTTCGCGGTCTGTAGAAGGCAGTACGCGAGTACAAATTGAACTCGATTCTGATTACGATCCGCGCGAATTACTCGACGATATCAAGGGCCGCGTCGATGCGATCAATACGTTTCCAGCAGATACCGAGAAGCCGAATATCAGCCTGTCGCAGCGTCGCCATGATGTTATCAGCGTCGCTGTCGCCGGAGACTATGCGGAAGAGGAAATTCGGCGCTTTGCCGAACAGGTACGTGACGAACTGCTACGTCAGGAAGGCATAACGCAGGCAGAACTTTCTTCGGTGCGACGTTATGAAATTGCGATCGAGGCATCACCGGATCGATTGCGCGAATTTGATGTGACGCTTGCCGATATTTCCCGCGCCATTCGTGGCAGTTCGGTCGACCTTTCTGCCGGAAATGTACGCACGGACGGCGGAGATGTTTTGATCCGCTCCAAAGGCCAGGCGTATCGACGTTCGGATTTTGAATCCATCGTCGTCAAGACTAATTCGGATGGATCAATTGTCAGAGTTGGCGACATTGCAGAAGTGCAGGATGGCTTCCAGGAAGATTCCGTCCGTACAGAATTTAATGGCCAGCATGCCGCATTCGTTGATGTCTACCGAACCGGCAAGCAAAGCGCCATAGACATCGCGGAGAAGGTAAAAGACTATATCGATGGCAGACAGGACAGCCTGCCGGTCGGCATGGAACTCAGTTACTGGGATGACAATTCACAAACGCTGAAAAATCGCCTTGGCATTCTTGCAAAGAGCGCGGCGCAAGGTGGCTTCCTGGTTATTTTGTTATTGACGCTCTTCCTGCGACCGGCGATCGCGTTTTGGGTTTTTCTTGGCATTCCCATCAGTTTCCTTGGCGCATTCATCCTGATGAACATCTTCGACATCAGCCTGAATATGATGAGCGCTTTTGGATTTATCATCGTGCTCGGTATTGTGGTCGATGACGCGATTGTCACCGGGGAAAACGTATACAAACACATGCAAACCGGCGACAGCGGCTTATCAGCCGCGATTCACGGCACCAAGGAAGTCGCCATACCCGTAACCTTTGGCATTCTGACAACGATCGCCGCATTCATGCCCTTGGTTTTCATTGAAGGCAGGCTCGGCACCTGGTTCTCACCGGTACCGATGGTAGTCATTCCAGTGTTGATTTTCTCGCTGGTCGAGTCAAAGCTCATTTTGCCGGCTCACCTTGCCCATGTTCGCCTGCGCCAACATAAAAAAAACCCGAACGGTTTTTCTGCCTGGCAACGTCGTTTCGCCGACGGCTTCGAAAAGAAAATTCTGAAGTACTACCAGCCGGCCCTGAATTTTACGCTAAGGCATCGCTATTCCACGCTGGCAAGCTTCACAGGCGTGCTCATTCTTATGATTATGCTGGTCTCCAGCGGCTGGACACGCTTCGTATTTTTCCCGTCTGTCGAATCGGAGACGGCGACAGCGACCCTGGTGATGCCAGTTGGTACGCCGTTTGACGTTACTGCCCGGCATACCGACAAGATGGTCGCGGCGGCAAAATCGTTGCAGGAAAAGTACGCGGGTGAGGCTGGCGGGATCGGCATGATTACCAACATCCTGTCGAGTACCGGCTCCGGCGGCAGAAGCAATGGCTCGCATCTCGGAAGGGTGCGTTTCGAAACGGCGCCACGCGAAGAGCGCACGTCTGACCTGACGGTGTCTGAACTGATTAACGAGTGGCGCCGCGAAGTCGGGCCAATCCCCGGCGCCGAGACCATCACGTTTCGTGCGACTTTCTTCAGACCCGGAGACCCTATTGATGTGCAGTTCTCTGGTAACTCGCTGGATGAGTTAAGTCGTGTTGGTGAAGAACTGAAAACTCACCTCAGAACCTATCCTGGCGTATTCGAAATTGCCGACAGCCTCTCCGATGGCAAGGAAGAACTGCAGATCGAACTAAGCCCGCAGGGGCATTTGATTGGTTTGACACGTTCCGACATCGTGCAGCAGGTTGGACAGGCGTTTAAGGGACTGGAGGCACAACGCATTCAACGTGGCAGGGATGACATCCGGGTTCTGGTGCGCTTCCCGATTGACGAGCGCGACACACTGTCCGCACTGGATGAAATGCTGATAACCGCACCGAACGGTCGCTTGATACCGCTTGCGAATGTTGCGACTTTCGTGCCCGGCAAGGGACCATCGCAAATTACCAGGATCGATCGATTTCGGGTGCTCAATGTCACCGCCGATGTCGACAAAGAAAACACCAATATGGTGGTGTTGCAAAGCGAATTGCGGGCGTACATCGACGACCTGTTAACGAAATATCCGGGCATTACCTATGACATGGAAGGCGAACAGCGTCAGCAAAGAGAGTCGTTTGGCAGCCTGCAAACCGGGCTGACTGTTCTTCTCTTTGTGATCTATTGTTTGCTGGCTTTACCGCTGAAATCCTATGTGCAGCCGCTGATCATTATGTCGGTAATTCCGTTCGGCATTATCGGCGCAATAATCGGGCACTGGATTATGGGGCACCCCTTGTCATTCTTATCCACGCTCGGGTTTATG
>JBLHLN010000267.1:0-3768 GCA_047620565.1 Woeseiaceae bacterium | reverse complement strand
TTATCGCGGCTCAAAGCAAGTTGAGTAGCCCTTAGGCCGCATCAGGCTGTGCCACCGGGTGCTTATCAGTGTCTGATTCCACAATGTGATTGTGACTTGCCGTCAATCCTCGCAGATTGTAAATTGTAAGCAGGGAGTTCAGGTAAGACAGCGTCGATTCCGCGCCCTGATTCTCATTGACGCCGTTTCGCATCAGGCCATCGCGGCAGCCGCCGGTCGCATGGTCGTAGAGGTTGAGTTGCTGATCGTTCTTCCCCAGATACCAGTTGAAGCATTTGGATGCCAGCTGAACCCATTCCTCGCGCTGTGTGCATTGATACGCCTCTGTGCTGGCACCAATCATGGCGGCCGCTTCAAGAGGCTGTTGATCATATCGTGCCTTGCGTCCGGATTTTGGGTACCAGCCATGGTTGCCAACCGGGGCGAACCATCCTCCGGATGGGTCCAGTTGGATGTCTCTTAGCCATTCGAGTACATCGATACCGGTCTTCACCATTGCATCATCATTGGTAACGCGACCACAGGCCATCAGTGCTTCGGGCAACCGTGCATTGTCGTAGTTCAGCTCGGCTTCGTGCCATTGCCAGTCCTTGCTGGCGAAATGACGAAAACGGGCCAGAAGTCTGTCGCCCAGTGATTTCATCAGCTCACGGACCTGGTGATCGTTTTCGTGCCTGCGCAGGTACGCCTGCATTCCAAGAATTGGAAATGCGATGGCGCGGGAATCCGAAAAGTGCTCCAGCGCTGGCAGCGCGTCGTTAAATATCTTCGTGGCGAGCGCGACTTGCCCAGCACTATGCCCCCAGCCAGCCATCACACCCAGGGCCCACAGCGCGCGTCCGTGCGAATCTTCCGAACCGATAGTCTCCAACCATTGGCGCGAATAAGACATGAAATTTCGAAATCGCCCGGTCTCAGGATCAAATGCATCATTTAGAAAACTGAGATAAATCGACGACAATTCGATCAGTGACCGGTCATTTCGATTCAGGTCACCCGCCCTGGTCACGACTATTAGGGCTCGAGCATTGTCGTCCACACAGTATCCATGCGCTCTGTTGGGAACTGTGTACGTGGCGTGCTGCAGCATGCCTGTGTCATCCGTCATACCACAAAGATGATTCAGGTTTATCTGCGGCAGCCGCTGTTCCTTTTGACTCAAAGTATCGAGTGCCGGCAGATCGCGCGCTCGCGCATGTTGTGCCTTGGCCCGCGAAAAAAGAGCCAGATAACGGCGGCCCATCTCTTTCATTACCATAGGCCGCGAATAATCATAGGCGGCGCGACGAATCGTTTGGCGCTCATCCGGAAATTCCAGAAGTCGATTGATCTCGTGCGTCAAAGCGCTGGAATCTCTGAAGGGCACGAGCCTGCCGCGCCCGTCGGCCAACATCTCCTGCGCGTGCCAATAGGGGGTGGACACTACGGCCTTGCCGGCACCGACTGCATAGGCCAGCGTGCCGGACACAACCTGAGCCTCGTTCAAATATGGCGTAACGTAGATATCGGCAGCCCGAATAATCTCTATCAATTCGTCGCGTTCCAGGAAACGATCATGAAACACAACGTTGTCGGCAACGCCCAGTTCCTTCGCCCGACGATGCAAACTCAGGCGGTAGTCCTCGCCACTTTCGGCCTTGCAATGCGGATGGGTGGCACCGACGACGTAATAGAGTACGTCCGGATGTAAGGCGACTATATCCGGTAAGGCATCGATCATGAATTCGATACCCTTGCCCGGTGAGAGCAGGCCAAACGTCAGGATTACAGTTTTGTCATTGGCCCCAAGCTTACTCTTGCAAGGGTCCGGGTCCAAAAACGGAACGTCGAGAACGCCGTGATGAATGAGCGCTATTTTTTGTTCCGGAACCTGATATACATCGCGAAGAAAATCGGCGGCGTGCTCACTCATGACTACCAAGCTGGCAGAGAGATCCGATAATTGGACGATGATCTTCTTTTCATTCGCTGAAGGTTCCCTCAATACCGTGTGCAGAGTGGTAAACAGGGGACTTTTGAGGTTTCTTGCGAGTTCCAATACGAAGCTTCCGCGTTGGCCGCCGAAAATACCGTACTCGTGTTGTAGACAAATCGCCCCTGGATTCCTCAGGTTTAGGAAATCCGCAGCGTGGCGGTATTCGTTCAGTTGGTCCTGGCCGATCTGAAATTTGACCGCGTCGGGATAGTCGTAGCCCTCACGCCGATCATTCATGGCCACGATGCCGCAATCAATATTCGGATCGTTGTCGAGAATCGACGTAGCCAGGTCCGCCGTAAAGGTGGCGATACCGCATTTCCTCGGCAGGTACGAGCCGATCAGAGCGATTGATTTTAGTTCGGACGGCATGCTGTGATCCTTCCGATAATCCGGTCCCAAATGTAAGAACTTGAGTAGCGATTCTAACATGCACGCACAGCTGAGCGCCTTCTTGTGCATCGCTCGCCGCTGGGGTCGACCTCAAAACACGTGGAAACTGACGATCCCATGCAGTGCTCTAGTGAGTTGACGCTAACTGTATGAATGTTAGAGGGAAATGTTGGTCGGGGTGGGGAGATGGGCCTTCGGCCTGTCGGCCAGCTGCACTGGCCTCGGTGCGAACTCCCGGCCTCTGACCCCCGCAAAACTCCCGCGAACATCGCCAACTATTGTGTGGGTAAGGCTTCGAGATAGCGCACGATGTCCTGTGATTCGGGCATCCACCGATCTTCTCCGTCCGGAGACGTAATTCGGAGCACAGGCACGGTTGCGCGTCCACGCGCGTCTACCAGTTGATTTCGATACTCCGGATCTTCAAATATTTCTCTTAGCTCGACGTCGAGGCCCAGGCGATCGATTGCCGATCTGACGATCGCACAATAGGGACAAGTGTGAGAATGATACAAAGCCAGTCTGTCGCTGGCCGGAGCAGGGCTGCTGGCGTAACGCTCGATAAACTGGTCGGCGTAAAATTTCGGCCAGTCGCTCTCTGGAGCACGCGCGCTGTGTTCGAAATCGGCATTCATAACACAATAGACGAGCTGACTCTTGGTAAACGGCGTTTCCAGTGCCAGGGTGAGAGGTTCCTGCAAATATTCCGCGTACCAAATTGGCCATTCCGGATCCGCACCATCCGTCGCAGAGAATGCAGTGTGATGTGCGCGTCCGGTGTCGAGAAAAAGCTCAGTGAGTTTATTCTGGAGCTCAGTATTCATAAGAATCCCCTGTGGTAGATGGTCTACACGGTATTTTACAGGGTGGCAGTGCTACGGTGCGTATACACTGCGTGGCCCCGCTGTCTTAGGTAATTTCTGATGGAGTTGTTGTCGCTCGCCTTTATCACTGGTGGTTTATTGTTGTACTCGCTGGTCTCCGGTCGACTGCAGGGGACGATTCTAACTGCGCCGCTGATCTTTATCGTTTTTGGTTACACGCTGGGCCCAGGTGGCTTCAATCTGGCGGCAGTCGATGTCGGCCACTCAGCGATTCATGTCATTGCGGAATTCACGCTCATCCTGGTGTTGTTCACTGACGCTGCACGCATCGATCTCAACCGTGTGCGAAAGGACCATGATCTTCCGGTGCGGATGCTGCTGATCGGCCTTCCGCTAACGATAGTGGCTGGAACATTTATTGCGGCATGGCTTTTTTCGGCCTTCTCGATTTGGGAGGCCGCGCTATTGGCCGCGCTACTGGCGCCGACCGACGCTGCTCTGGGCCAGGCCGTTGTCTCCGCCAAAGTTGTGCCGGTTCGTATTCGCCAGGCGATCAACATTGAAAGTGGTCTCAAC
>JBLHLN010000266.1:0-3783 GCA_047620565.1 Woeseiaceae bacterium | reverse complement strand
TTAATTTATGATCAGGTCCAGGTATCGTTGCTATTCAGGCGCGATGCCTAGTACATGGGCTGCAGTTGATAGCCCGCTGGCGGTGTGAATGCACTGGGGTCAATGCCCTCGCTGCGTGCCGTGGTCACGCGTGACTCGCCGCTCAATGCGCCCGCTTCGTCATAATCGCGCGACAGCACCGGATAGCCGCCAAGGGATTCCAGGTGGCCGAACATTTCCTGTTGCGCGCTCATATCGCCCATTCCTGAAAACGCCTCACGCATATCGGAAAAAAAGCCGGCGAAGTCCATAAACGCATCGGCCGATTCCCGGCCACCGTCAATGTCATCCCATGACGCCACACACATTTGCCGAACCCTGCGTCCTTCGCTGATAACTTCGTAATTCTCACAATCAAAGCCGGCAATTGTGTCGCTGCCTCCTGCTTTGTTGACTGTCGACGCAGGTTTTTCCGGCTGGGCCGCAGGCATTCTTCCCGCCATCATTTGTTCTGCCATTTTGCGTTGTTCCGGGGGCATCGCAGCAAGCGCTTCTTCCATCTGCTTCATCGCATCGCTGACCTGCACGGCCATCGCGTTCATCTGCTCTTTCGTCATCACAAAATATTTCTTCTGCGCGTGATCAAAAACCATCATTTCGTCTTTGTCGCCGTCGTAAATCAGCGCTGACGAATCGCCATTGCCGGAATCAATGTCCAGACGGGTCTTGCGCCCTTGTGTGGATATTCTGATTGTGCCTGTTAGCGGCGGGCTGCTTATGTGTTGCACAGTATCAATTTCGATAACTGATCCCGCCAATGCAACAGGCGAAAACAACAGCGCAAGCGGCACAAGCAATGTAATTCGATTGAGCATGACCTTCCCCAAAAAATGAAGCGTTCTTAAGATTTCACTGCAAATCATTTACGGTCCAATTTAACATCATCCAGCCGCCGGTTTTTCGTTAAATTGACAGCGCGAAAATTTTTATGCAACGATGCAGTCACGTTTGAAAAGGGCACACCTTTTGAAAAAAAGGGTCGCAAAGCTTCCGGTCTAAGGGGTCACCTAAGACAGCGGGGTTGCCAGGTCACAAGGTCAGTTCGTTCGAATGTTCAGGGCCTGTGGTTTGTGGCGTTCGCCAGGCAATCCGCACTGTTTTTTTCCCTGCTGACGGCTGTCTTTGAGACAGGGGTCCGGACTCAAACTTCGAATTTCGTCCCATTCGATTTGGAGTCAGATATGTCAGTTAGTGCATCAAGCTTGCGCCGCTCAGGCCAGTTTCGTTTACATAAGCTATCCGGGCCAACGGTTTTACGGCCCACCCACGTACGTGAAATTCGCGACGCCCTCGATCTGAAGTCGCGTTACATTCCTCCCTTTCGCCCTATGGGCGCAAACAGCTCGGCAACCGACTGTACGTCGTCATCAGCCGGCACGGTGATCGATGTCTCTGCGCTCACCGAGATCAGAAACATAGATGCATACGGTGACACTGTAACCGTACAGGCCGGCGCACGGATCGGTGACCTGGTACGGGAACTTGCCGCTCACGGTCTGGAGCTTGCCGGCGCGCACGACCTGATGAGCCGCACAGTCGGCGGCGCGGTCGCGGGCGCCTGTATTGGTCCCGCGTTCGGCGGCGATGGCGCTTTCTTTGCGTCGCAGGTCAGGAGTATTCGCCTGGTAACGCCGAATGGAAAACCAATCGAGGTAAAATCTGATCAGAAGAACCTGTTGAATGCGTTTCGTTTGAGTTTCGGCATGCTCGGGATCATCTATGAGGTAACACTCAATGTCCGGCCGATCAGAGTATTCTCGGTTACGCACCGACGTTGTTCATTCGAACAGTTTGCTGCGGTCGCTGAACGCCTTTCGAATGTCGACGTCGGCCTGAAATATTTCCTGCTACCGTTTCGCAATCGCGTCTATCTCGATATTCGCCGTTATACAGCCGAAGCCCGGTCCGGCCATCGAATTCCCTGGCGAATCAAGGACTGGGGAGAGAGCACCGTATTACCGCAGGTATTCAGGTCGATAAACCGGGTTGTACCAGTGGCCGGTGTTCGCTACCGGCTAATTGATGAAATAAGCAAGATGACCCAGGGCCTGGTGACTACACGACTGGTCAATTCAGGCAGCAACGCGACGGCACAAATGAGCAGCACCAGCATTACAGACTCCGCTGACAGATTGCTTTACTCCACGTGGTTTTTCCCGGCGACGGATTTCGCGATTGTCGTTCAGGCGTACCGGGAATTTTGCCTGCGCATTCACCGCGACAGCGGCTTTCGTTGCGACATGCCGACGGTCGGTTTCCGCATCGGCCGCGACCGGTCATCGTTGTTGTCACCCAGCTTCGATGAACCGATGATCGCGCTGCGAGCGATTTCCACCCAGGCAAGTGGCTGGGAAGATTTCGCGATTGACTTTGGCGACTTCGCGCGGCACTGGGGTGGCTTGCCCGTATTTAATCAAACCCGTGAGATACCGGCGGACTATCCCGGTCAGGTGTTTGGTAGCCGGCTGGATTTCTTTCGTAAAATCCGCCGCCAGTTCGACCCCGAAAATCGCATGATGAATTCGTTCCTGTCGCAGTACTTTTTGTAGATTATTCGGAGAATCAAGGCGCTGAGGCTGGCCTGGCCGGTGTGTATCCGGCCAGCACTGCCGTGCCGTATTGCCCATTTCCCGCGCAGAAATACACGCAACACTCTGTTTTAATTACCTTTTGCCCTGAACACAAAAACCTGCATCATTTTTCTGGACTTTATATATCAAACTGATAGTATGCATCGCCCTGATATATATCAATTCGATTCGGCAGGAAGAAAATGATGGATGTTAAAACGGTGTGTCTGGGCATGCTTACCAACGGGGATGCGTCGGGTTACGACCTGAAGAAGCATTTCGAATGCTCCTTTGGTCACTTCTTTCCGGCTGGCTATGGTTCGATTTATCCGGCGCTCGCGACCCTGGCAAGGAACGGGCTGGTGGAATTTGAAGAGATTCCGCAGGACGGCAAACCGGACCGCAAGGTCTACAGCATCACCGAAAAAGGCCGTGAAGAACTGATGCGCGGCCTTGACCACGAAAACCCTTCACACAAAGTCCGTTCAGAATTCCTGGCGACGCTTTGGTTCGCCAATCTTTTGTCCAATCAGCAAGTCACTACGATTCTCGACAACAAGCTGGCGGAACTCGACAAGACCTGCGCACTAATCGACGAGTACATGACGCATGTCGAAAATGAACACGTAACATCCGGCCCGACCAATGGTGCCGAATTTGTAGCAGGCTTTGGCAAGCACGTCATGCAGGCAGTGAAACAATACATTGAGAAAAATCGTCACTTGCTTACAGACGATGCAGATCTCAAATCTGCCATCGTCTAAAAAAGACTACAACCAGAAATCTCTATAAGGCTTCAACAAATGCAACTCGGAATTATCAAACGCTACAAGTCCTGGCTAACTTCTGCAGCAATCACGCTCGTAATCGCGCTGTGGTTGTTTAGTGGCCAGTTTGGCGAGCAACAAAACCCCGTGGTCGACACAAATCAGTCATCGCAACAGTCAACAAGTCAGCCGCAACAGCTCGCAGGCGTCCGGGTAAGGCAGCAAGCAGCTGAGCTGGTCACCCGAACGATAACCGTCAACGGCAGGACAGCACCGGCACGAGTCGTTGAGCTAAATGCCGAAACGGATGGTCGTGTTGAGTCTGTCGGCGTGGAGCGCGGAGAACGCCTTAATAAGGGTGACATCATTGTTGAGCTTGACGAGCGTGACCGAAAAGCGCGTCTCAG
>JBLHLN010000265.1:0-3785 GCA_047620565.1 Woeseiaceae bacterium | reverse complement strand
CGATGCGATCCTCAGCAAGTGCCTTGATAAGTGCCTGCCGATCCTCCGGCCTCTTTATCGCCGGATTACACTTTATTCTTGTACCAAGCTCCTCGTAACGACTCTCGTCAAACCAGAGATGATGTACGCAGACCTCTGCCGTAATGCGTTTTTCACTGCGATGCGCTTTGGAAAACAGGCCCATCTCGATGGCGGTGGTCAGATGCAGAACATGCAGCAAGGCGTCATGGCGGCGGGCCAGGTCCACCGCCTGGCTGGATGACAACAAGCACGCGTTTGCCGAGCGGATACTCGGATGTTCCGTCATAGGCACATTTTCGCCGAACTCCGCTTTTGCCTTCGCCTCGTTGTCGCGAATCGTCGGTGAATGTTCACAATGCGTTAGCACTATGACCGGTGCATGCTCAAACAACAGCTCGAGTGACGCCGGATTGTCCACCAACATGTCACCGGTTGATGCACCCATAAACGCCTTGATGCCGCAGCTCTCTCCGACCTGCAACGCCTTTATCTCTTCAATATTGCTATTCGTAGCACCAAGGTAGAAAGCATAGTTAGCGCGGCAGCGACCCTTCGCCATTTCATATTTATCAGCCAGCGCCCCGCGCTTTGTCGTTTGCGGATTGACGTTCGGCATATCCATAAAGCTGGTAATGCCGCCCGCAACCGCCGCAGCCGACTCTGTCGCCAGATCGCCTTTGTTTGTGAGCCCGGGTTCGCGAAAATGCACCTGGTCATCGATCATGCCCGGCATGAGAATTTTGCCATTGGCATCAAGAACGGAACAGTTGTCCGGCGGCGTAATGCCTGCATCGATCCTGGCTATACGTTCGCCATCGATCAGCACATCCGCATCGCGAATTTCTCCCTCATTGACGAGACGGGCATTGGTAATCAGCAGCTTGCTCATAATTGTTTTGTTCCGTCCTCAGGCATACGCGTCAGTGGCCATAATCAATTCGTGGATATTGCCGGGTTCGAACGCAGCATGACCGGCATCGCCTGAGATCCGCAAATCCGCCTCCGGCCAGGCGCGCGACAGATCCCAGGCGGACACTGCCGGGCAAACCACGTCGTAGCGACCCTGCACGATTACGGCAGGGATATTGCGTATCCGTCCGACATTCTCGATTAATTTACCCTCTTCCATAAAGCCGCCATTGACGAAGTAGTGACATTCAATGCGCGCCAACGCAAGCGCCTTTTGTTTCGAACCATAATAAGCGGCACAAGCCTCGTTTGGCACTAAAGTGCTGGTGCCGCCCTCCCAGATGGACCAGGCCATCGCGGCCTTCAGCCGGGTCGCCTCGTCATCGCCGGTCAGCCGTTTGTGATAGGCGTTTAACAAATCACCGCGTTCACTCTTCGGGATCGGCTCCAGGAAAGACTGCCAGAGATCGGGGTAGATCTCGCTCGCGCCATGTTGATAGAACCAATCGATTTCTTTTTTCCGCAACAGGAATATGCCACGCAGGATGATCTCGGTAACCTGCTCGGGATGCGTCTGGCAATAGGCAAGCGCGAGCGTACTGCCCCACGAGCCACCAAACACCTGCCATTTGTTGACACCCAATGCGGCCCGCAGAATTTCTATGTCGTTGACCAGGTCCCAGGTCGTGTTGTCCTGGAGGCTTCCATACGGCGTGCTTTTGCCGCAACCGCGTTGGTCGAAAAGAATGATCCGGTATACGTCCGGATTCCAGAAGCGCCGCATGTCAGCGGTACAACTACCGCCAGGGCCACCATGCAGGAACACAACAGGCTTGCCTCGCGGATTGCCGCTTTCTTCGTAATAGAGCTTATGGCCGCTGCCAACCTCGAGAAATCCCGTCTGATTGGGCTCAATCGGCGCATACAGTTCGCGTCTTTGGTTGTTCAGTGCCATGGCAGGATTATGAGAGCGCGCCTCGCGGATTGCCACGAAAATTGAACGTTGCGGCGAACGGGCCTGTCTATAGGCTAAACTTCGCCACAAGTAACCACCCCGGAAGAACTGAAAATGAAAAAATCCCTGACCTGGTCGATCGCCGGCGCATTGGCAGCCACTTTCATGGCCTGTGCGGTATTCGCGCAGGATATCGACATCAACTACACCGAATTCACCCTCGACAACGGGCTGCGTCTTGTTGTGCATGAAGATCACAAAGCGCCCATCGTCGCCGTCAACGTCTGGTACCACGTCGGCTCGAAAAACGAGAAAACCGGCAAGACCGGCTTTGCGCACCTGTTTGAGCACCTGATGTTCAACGGCACCGAGAATTTTGACGACGAATATTTCAAACCGTTTGAACGTGTTGGCGCTACCAACATGAATGGCACGACTAACTTCGATCGCACCAACTATTTCGCCAATGTGCCGAAAACTGCGTTGGATATGGCGCTGTGGATGGAGTCGGATCGCATGGGCCATTTACTTGGCGCCATAACCCAGGAAAAGCTCGACGAGCAACGCGGTGTCGTACAAAACGAGAAGCGCCAGGGAGAGAATCAGCCGTATGGAAAAGTATTCGCCAGCCTGCTCGCCGGCGTATTTCCCGAGGGACACCCCTATTCCACCACTGTCATTGGATCGATGGAGGATCTTGACGCCGCCAGCCTGGAGGACGTCAACGAGTGGTTTGAGACCTACTATGGGCCCAACAACGCAGTAATCGTTGTCGCCGGCGACGTCGTACCCGCAGAGGTGCTGTCGCGTGTCGAGCACTTCTTTGGCGATATTCAGCCCGGGCCACCGATTTCGAAGCACGACGAATGGGTCGTCAAACTCGAGCGTGACAAACGCGAAATCATGCAGGACAGAGTCCCGCAGGCTCGCCTGTACAAAGCCTGGGGTGGTCCCAGCATCACTCACGAGGACAGCGAGTTACTTAACCTTTTTGGCGACGTGCTGGCCGGCGGCAAGAATTCTCGCTTGTATGAGCGCCTTGTCTACAACGACCAGGTCGCCACCGCTGCACAAGCCGGCATGATTGGCATCGAAATTGGCGGCATGTTCTTTATTAACGTAACCGCACAACCGGGCGGTGACCTGAATGCCATAGAACAGGTTATGAACGAAGAGCTGACAAGGCTGCTCGAGGACGGCATCGAAGACGGTGAGCTTGAAAGGGTCAAAGCGCAGTATCGTTCGGGCTACGTTCGTGGGATGGAAGCTGTCGGCGGGTTTGGCGGAAAATCCGATATTCTCGCGCAAAATGCAATCTACGAGGGCGATCCGGGAGCCTACAGAAAATCGCTACAGCGACTGAACGCCGCCACGACAGAAGATGTAGAAGCCGCAGCGCGCCGCTGGCTGAATGCCGGTGCCTATCACCTTGAGGTTCATCCGTTCCCGCAGCTAAGTGCCGGGACTGATAGTGCTGATCGTTCTGCTGTTCCTGACACCACTGATTTTCCCGTGGTCAAGTTCGATGAGTTCGAGAGAGACTTCCTTAGTAACGGCCTGGAACTGATCGTTGCCAATCGCAATGCCGTTCCGGTTGTCAATATCAGCATGAGTTTTGATGCTGGCTACGCCTCCGATCAATTTGGCGAATTAGGCACTTCCAGCCTCGCAATGACGATGCTGGACGAAGGCACAAAGAAACGCAGCGCGCTTGAAATCAGCGACGAGCTGGCAAGGCTTGGCGCAAACTTCAACGCCGGCTCCGGCATTGATGCCTCGACAGTCGGCATTAGCGCGCTGAAGGAAAATCTCGATAAATCACTCGATATCTATGCGGATCTCGTATTGAACCCGGCGTTTCCCGAGAACGAACTGGAAAGACTGAGAAAGATGCGTACGG
>JBLHLN010000264.1:0-3800 GCA_047620565.1 Woeseiaceae bacterium | reverse complement strand
CCGGTAATCGTACGAACAGCCTTAATGACGGCGACTTTATTTGCGCCAAAGCTTTTCATTACGACGTCGAATTCCGTTTTCTCTTCAGCAGCTTCACCAGCGTCACCACCGGCAGCTCCTGCAGCCACAACTGCAACAGGTGCAGCGGCGGATACGCCCCATTCGTCTTCAAGCATTTTCACAAGCTCGACCACTTCCATAATCGGCTTTCCACTCAGTTCTTTGAGCAGATCTTCGTTTGACATTGCCATCTTCGTTTTTCCTTTAATCTTAAACCTGAGTCAGGTAAATAATGTTATTCCAGCTTATGCTGCTTCCTGGCTGCCGCGCGCGGACAGAGTCCGTGCCAACATCGCAGGTGGTTCAGCAAGAGTCCGTACCAGTTTGGACATTGGCGCTATCATCACGCCAAGCAACATTGCACGCGCCTGATCAAGAGTTGGCAGATCTGCCAATTTCTTAAGATCACTCGCTGGCAACAATTGCCCGCCCGTCGATAAAGAGACTGCTTTCAGAGCTTCGTGCTCCTTGGCAAAATCCTTAATTACCCTGGCGGCGGCACCTGGATCGTCCTTCGCAAACGCGAGCAGAAGCGGTCCCTTGAGCGTGTCTTCCATACACTCAAAATCAGTACCTTTGACAGCCCGTCGTGCCAGCGTGTTTTTAACAACACGCAAATACACTCCGGCATTACGCGCTTCCTTGCGTAACTCCGTCATTTCTGCAACAGACAAGCCCCTGTATTCCGCTGCAATAGCGGAAATAGACTCACCTGCAACCGCGTTTACCTCTTTGACAAAAGTTTTTTTGTCTTCGAGTCTCAGTGCCATGAATTTCTCCTGGCTAACGGTTACACACATGGATGAGTTAATACCCCATCCCCCATTTGTCTCGGCTCTACACAAAACTTTCGCGTATCACGTCAACTGTCGACAGTGGGTAACCATCAGCAGATTGCTCCGACTCAGGTAACACCATCTGCGCAGGCTTTATTAAGGTTGAACTCTCGCCAACCGCCTACGGTCTCCGACGACAACCGAAAACAATCTTCGGTCTATTCCGCGACAACACCAGCAGCATTGTCGCGAGAAAATTTAATCGGGCGTCTACTGACAACCGATCTTTAAAACGACTTCAACTTCTACTAATCATTCCTCGACTGATGCGCGGTCCACGGATACGCCAGGACCCATAGTCGAAGACACGGTCAATTTCTTTACGTACGAGCCTTTGGCTGACGCTGGCTTGGACTTCTGAAGATCCACAAGCAGCGCAATCAGGTTTTCCTTCAGTGCCGGCACCTCAAAATCTGCGCGGCCGATCGGGCAATGAATGATGCCCGCCTTGTCCGTGCGATATCGCACCTGGCCAGCCTTTGCATTATTCACGGCGGTTTCGACATCCGCAGTTACAGTGCCTACCTTCGGATTGGGCATCAGGCCGCGCGGGCCGAGAATCTGACCGAGCGTACCAACCACGCGCATTGCATCTGGCGTAGCAATCACAACATCAAAGTTCATCTCGCCACCCTTCACGCTCTCGGCAAGATCTTCAAAACCAACTATATCGGCGCCGGCATTTTTCGCTTTCTCGGCATTCTCGCCCTGTGCGAAAACGGCTACGCGAACTGTTTTTCCAGTGCCATTTGGCAAAACCGTAGAACCACGAACAACCTGATCTGACTTCCGCGGATCGACACCCAGGTTGACCGCTACATCAATGCTTTCCGGAAACCTGGCCGTTGCCAGTTCCTTAATCATGCTCAGCGCGTCTTCGATGTCGTAAGATGTGTCCGCGTCGACTTTTTCGCGCGCAAGCTTCTTTCTTTTACTCAACGCAGCCATTACTTCACTCCCTCGACTTCAATGCCCATGCTGCGGGCGGTACCCGCAACGGTTCTGACGGCCGCATCCATATCAGCAGCTGTCAGGTCCGGCATTTTTGTCGTCGCAATTTCCTCGAGCTGCTTGCGATTGACCTTGCCAACCTTGTCGATATTCGGCACACCAGATCCCTTGGGGACGCCTGCAGCCTTGCGCAACAATACGGCGGCTGGCGGTGTCTTGGTTATGAATGTGAAACTACGGTCACTGTAAACAGTAATGATGACCGGGATTGGTAATCCAGGCTCGGTGCCCTGGGTCTCTGCATTGAACGCTTTGCAGAACTCCATAATATTCACGCCGTGCTGACCCAATGCGGGTCCGACCGGCGGACTCGGGTTTGCCTGGCCTGCAGGTACCTGCAGCTTTATATAGCCAGTTACTTTCTTAGCCATCTTAGTTTTCCTTCGAGTTCAAACGCCTTGTTAGGGCTCCTCGTCTTGTAAATTGCCTGCAGGAGAGGCCTCAGCCCCATTCGCGGCTAAAGCCGCTCCTACAAATTGTTATCCCTTTTCAACTTGACCGAAGTCGAGTTCAACCGGAGTTGATCGGCCAAGAATTTGTACTGCAACCTGCAGGCGACTCTTTTCGTAATTCACCTGTTCGACTACACCACTGAAATCGTTAAACGGTCCATCCGTAACCCGCACCACTTCGCCCGGCTCGAACAATACTTTCGGCCGCGGCTTGTCCACGCCTTCCTTGACGCGATCCAAAATCTGATCTGCTTCTTTTTCCGAAATCGGCGCTGGTTTGTCGCTTGAGCCACCGATAAACCCAAGAACCTTGGGCACTTCCTTTACCAGGTGCCAGGTCTCGTCATCCATCTCCATTTGAACCAACACATAACCCGGGAAGAATTTGCGCTCACTGCGCCTCTTCTGCCCTTCTTTCATTTCGACGACTTCTTCGGTCGGGACAAGTATTTCTCCAAACTTGTCCTCAAGGCCCATTAGCGCAATGCGCTCTTCAAGCGAGCTTTTGACCTTGTGCTCGAAATTGGAATAGGCGTGGACGATATACCAGCGTAACGCCACCAGGTTTTCCCCTTGTATCTCGTTCAATTAGCTGGCCGAGCCAACCAATGTGCGCGTCAACCAGAGCAGGAACGAATCCAAACCCCAGAAAAACAACGCCATGATTAATGTAAAAACGAAAACAGCAATTGCCGTTTGCGTTGTTTCCTGTTTTGTAGGCCAAACGACCTTGCGAATCTCGACCCGCGCACCCTGAACGAACGCCCAAAGCCGCCGGCCCTGAGTGCTCGTCATGGCAATCGTAATTCCCGCAGCCAGACCGCCCAGTACGAGTAGCACGCGCACCGGCAATGACCATTCCAGGTAGTAGTAATAGCCATACAGGCCGCCCACAAGGACGCCTGCCGCGATCAGCAGCTTGATGATGTCGAGAATTCCCGACTGGCTTTCTTCTTGTACTGTTGTTGACACTTACTAATTACCTTCGAAAAGCCTCGTTTGACTCCGCGGCCTTTCGTTCATCTGTTAAAACAACCGTTGTCTATGTGCCTTCGATCGTTTGCTATGTTTTTAACCATCCTGCCAGTCGAAGTCACCTCTTGACTCCAAGCGTGGCAGGCCAGGAGGGAATCGAACCCCCAACCTGCGGTTTTGGAGACCGCCGCTCTGCCAATTGAGCTACTGGCCTAGTTCTAATAAACCCCATCCCAATCGATTGGCACATTGCGCCTTAACTGTAGCCGAGCTCGTAAAAACACTTATTTGCTCGTTTCCCGCAATGCGCATTAATTGTAGCCAACCGCTATAAACAATCGCTCGCCGGGGCGAGCTCCTACGTCTCTTTCTAATTACTCGATAATCTTCGCAACGACGCCGGCACCTACCGTGCGGCCGCCTTCGCGGATAGCAAAACGCAGACCATCTTCCATCGCAATCGGCG
>JBLHLN010000263.1:0-3805 GCA_047620565.1 Woeseiaceae bacterium | reverse complement strand
GACATGGATCCGATGGTTGTCCGCGCCCTTGACTGCAGCGTGTACTTTCTCGATATCCGCGGCATTACACCGTGCCAGACCACAGATCACCGGGCCGAAATTTCTGTCGGCAATGGCTTTGACAGATTCGAAATCGCCTGGCGATGCGGCGGGAAAACCGGCTTCAATAATGTCCACGTTTAGCTCAGTTAGCGCTTTTGCAACACGTAGCTTTTCGCTGAGCGTCATGCTGCAGCCGGGAGCTTGTTCCCCGTCACGTAAAGTGGTGTCGAAAATTCGAATTCTGTTTTCTGAGCTAGCGTCAGACATAGCATTGATCCTCCGATTTAGTCTGAGTTGATTATTCTTCCAGCCAGTCCATGCGACCCCTGAGATCAGCGCCGACCTTCTCGATCGGGTGGTCCAGATCGGCCTGCATCATGCGGTTGAATTCGGGCATGCCGTTTTCGCTCTCTGCAATCCAGTTGCGTGCGAACGTACCGTCTTGAATATCAGTCAAAATGGCCTTCATAGCGGCGCGTGATGCATCATCAACGACGCGCGGCCCGCTGATCATGTCACCCCAGGCGGCGGTATCACTGATGAACTTGTGCATCTTACGAAGACCACCTTCGTGCAGCAGATCAACGATCAGCTTCAGCTCATGCATGACTTCGTAATAGGCGACCTCCGGCTGATAGCCGGCTTCTACGAGGGTTTCAAAACCCGCAACGATCAGTTCTGTGGCGCCACCGCAAAGTACGGCCTGCTCCCCGAACAAGTCGGTTTCGGTTTCTTCAGCAAATGTGGTTTCGATGACACCAGCGCGCGCGCCGCCAATACCGGCTGAGTAGGCGAGGGCGAGATTCAGAGCGTTGCCGCTCGCATCCTGGTGGACTGCAACGAGACAGGGCACGCCGTGGCCTTCTTCGTATTGGCGACGAACCAGACCACCGGGTCCTTTTGGCGCTATCAGTGATACGTCGAGGTCAGCACGCGGTTCCACCTGGCCATAGTGAATGGCGAATCCGTGCGCGAACATCAACATCGTGCCGTTGTCGATATCGTCAACAACCGCCTGGTAGAGGCTCTTTTGGACCATATCCGGCGTCAGGAACATTACGATCGCAGCGCCTTTCACAGCATCGTTTGGCTCCTGGACCGTTAATCCGTCAGCCTCGGCCTTAGCCCAGCTAGCGCCAGTAGAACGCAAGCCAACAACGACATTGAAGCCACTGTCCTTGAGGTTCAGTGCATGGGCGCGGCCCTGACTGCCGTAGCCGAGAATTGTCACCTGGCGATTTGCCAGGCAGGAGATATCTACATCTGATTCCGAATACATTTGCATGATGGATCCTTAAAGCCTTAATTCGAAGTTAAAAAAAACCCCACTATCCATTTGGATGCGGGGTTTACGTTGTCCGGTGACTGGATACGCGCTACCCGCTCTGCCTCCCGAGGAGAAGCAAAGTAAGTCGTAGCACGAGCACAAGGTTTTTAGTCACTTCAGTCATACCGCCGAATAATGTTGTAACAATGTAAAGTTGTCAACCACTGCTTAATCGGTTACGCCTGTTACCAAAGATGAAACATTAACTATTGCTCATAAGCGGTTAATTACAAAACAAAAATAGACTTACATTAATCAATCAGACCAATACCTTATATATAGGCCCCAAAAAAGTCCCACTCTGTGACCGAAAAAAAAGCGCTCTTAATGAGCTGCAAACAGCGCGGTTTGGACGTTGAGCACTTAATATTTGTCAGAGCAAGAGCGCTAAATCTTATGGTGTTGTTGGGCTGGCGATATCTAAACCATGTGTTATTCTTGGCTACAAGGTAAGGGGACCTTGAGAAACGAAAGGAATAAATGGCGGGAATAACTCAGAGGGTATTTCTGGGTATGCCAACGAAAAGAAATAGAACAGGGGTTCCAATAGTTTATCGCCACGCGGCGAAGGTGGAGAGGGTCGCGTGCGCAATTGGCGATGCATTCAGCATTTCCGGATTTCATTTGTGCATGTATTCAACGGATACGTTGCATCCCTCTCCATGTATTTAACTAAAACAAAACGACCTTTAAGGAGCGTCCATGAAAAGGTGCATAAGTAGCAGTCGGCGCCTAACCGCTGGTTTTTTCGCAACAGCAGTTATCGCAATTTCCGGCAGCGTCTTCGCTCAGAGCGTCGATCAGATACTTCAAGCTGATCAACGTCGACTGAATCTGGCACAACAATCTCAGGAACGAATCAACACTGTAGTTGAGGGGACTCGTTCACTCGAAGACCAGTACAGGGCTATTAACAAAGAGATCGACGGACTCAAGGTTTACAACCGCCTGATGAGGGCACAGGTTGACGGCCAAACTGCAACATTGGAAGACATCGGTCTTTCGATGGACCAGGTTGACGTCATCAATCGTCAGATCTTCCCTTTAATGGAACGCATGATCGACGGACTGGACCAGTCCGTTAAGCTGGACGTTCCGTTCCTGATGGAGGAGCGACAGGGTCGAGTTGCTGATCTCAAAGACATTATGGAACGCTCCGACGTGTCCGTTGCTGAGAAATTCCGCAAAGTCATGGAGGCCTACCAGATCGAAAATGAGTATGGCTGGACTTCGGAGTACTTCACCCAGACATTGACGCTTGACGGCGTTACACGCTCATTCAACATGCTGCGAATCGGCCGTATTGGTCTGTATTTCCAGTCTGACGATGCGCGAGTTACCGGTCGCTATGACATCCCGAATCGCGAATGGGTGATGGACGACTCAGCTCGTAACGAAATTCGCAAGGGCCTCCGAATGGCTCGCCAATTGATTGCGCCGGAACTCATCAGTATCCCGGTTCCAGCAGCGGAGGCTAATTAAATGAAACGCTTTACACTCATAATTGCCGCCGGACTGCTCAGTCTCGGAATGACATCGGTAAACGCCCAGGATGGCGAAGATGCGCGCAGCATGGCGGACCTTCTTCGCCTGATCGAGCAAGGACAATCACGTGACTCGCAAGAAGCGCGTACTCGTGAAGCTGAATTTGCCAGTGCACGTAATCGCCAACAATCGCTGTTGAACCAGGCCCGCGCCGAACGCACGCGCCAGGAAAACATCAGTGCACAATTCGAGCAACAGTTCGAAGACAACCAGCAACAGATTATCACAGCACGTCAGGCTCTCGATGAGCGTCTTGGTGCTTTGAAAGAGCTGTTTGGTGTTCTGCAGACTGTTGCGGGAGACACACAGGGTGTCTTCAATGCTTCTTTGACGAACATTCAGTATCCCGATCGTAGTGAATTCCTCGTTGAACTCGGCAGCAAGATGGCCGGTGCCAGCAGCCTCGCTTCAATCGAAGATATCGAAAAGCTTTGGGCAATGCTGCAGAAGGAAGTCGCAGAATCCGGACGTGTTGTGCGCTTCACTAACACCGTCACCAAGGCAGACGGTCAGACCGAAGAGATGGAAGTTGTTCGTGTTGGATTGTTCAACATCATCAACGAAAACGGTTACCTGAAGTCGCAAAACGGTGCCCTTGCTGAGCTGGCTCGCCAGCCTGAAGGTCGTTACACCGGGACAACCGCCGATTTGATCGGCTCTGCCCCTGGTGATGAAGACGTAGCCTTCGGTCTCGACGTTACACGTGGCACCATTCTGGGACTGCTTGTCGAATCACCGACAGTCAAGGACCGAATCGAGCAGGGTGGTATCGTTGGTTACTGCATTATCGCACTCGGTATTGTGGGTCTCCTGATCGCTATCTGGCGTTGGTTTGGTTTGACAGGTGACAGCCGTAGGGTTGCCGCACAGCTCAAACGTGAAACTGCCAGC
>JBLHLN010000262.1:0-3817 GCA_047620565.1 Woeseiaceae bacterium | reverse complement strand
TGGCAACGAGGGTCGAATGAAAACACCAACGGACTATTACGACAGTACTTCCCGAAAGGCATGGACTTGTCGAACGTACATCAAAATCGATTGAACGCCGTTGCACGGCGCTTAAACGGACGACCTAGAAAGACGTTAGAATATCGAACACCAGCAGAACGTTTTGCTCAATGTGTTGCATCGACCAATTGATATCGCAACCCAAAGCGGCCATTCACTTCTCCTGCGGCCAATTCCCGTTACGTTTCTTCTAGCGCTGGATTATGCGTATCAGTATGAGGTTGGTGTCAGAACTCAGGCACCATTAGTGTAAGCACATAGTTAGTAACCAAGCCATCTAGAATGGTACGCCATCCCCTAACATTATCCTGAAAGATAATGGAGCGGGGCGCCGCGTTTGCGTAGGTCCAGAGCGACTATTGAATCGAGTCCCAGTTCAGGCGATCACCGAATCGCTTCGTGAGTAACTCAACAAAGAACCGCACCTTCGCCGATAAATGCCGATGACTTGGATACAGAGCACACAAGGTGATGTCCGGAGGCTTGTATTCTGTGAGCACGGTTCTTAGTCGTCCTTGCTCGAGCGCGTCGCCGACGATAAATGTCGGCAGCACCGCGATACCCTGATCTTTTGCAGCAGCGTCTTTCAACACTTCCCCGTTATTTGACGACATCACGCAGTTGATCGAGACGGATTGCTCGCCGTCTGGACCATGCAATCGCCAATGGCTTCTCGATTCGTGATAGCCGTAGTGTAGGCACCGATGTGATCTCAGCTCGCTGGGATGGGCCGGTTCCCCGTACGCTTTAATGTAACCGGGTGATGCGCAAAGCACGCGTTTCGCGGGGGTAATTTCTTTTGTGATGAGGCCGGTTGACCGGTGTGGCTCTCCAACGCGCACCGACACATCGAATCCCTCCTCAATCGGATTGACAAAGCGATCACTGAGCATCAACTCAACGCGAACCTCTGGGTAGGTGATCATGTAATCTGCCGCTACATCTGACAGGTGTAACGTGCCAAAGGACATCGGCGCGTTGACCCGTAGGTTACCGGTGGGTTTTTCTTGAAGCTCGGTGACCGCCGAAATCGCTTCGTCCAGTTCACTGAGAATCTGTAAGCACCGATTGTAGAATGCGATGCCAGTTTCTGTTGGCGTGACCTGACGTGTGCTTCGATGAAGTAGCTGAGTGCTGAGTTCGTTCTCCAGGTTTATGACGGACCTGTTAACAACCGAGCGGGACAGTCCCATCTCTCGCGCCGCCGCCGCAAATCCACTCGCCTCCACCACCTTCGTAAACGCTCGAATGCTTTCGAATTTGTCCATCGTGTCATCCTATTGTCGCGAATTAAGCGACATAATGTCATTAAAACCAGTGATTGTCTTCCTAACCGTACGTAGTTGCCCGAATTGACGCCAACCAACTTTCACTTTAAAAGCAGAGCAGAACCACTCTCAATGACAGTTTCTTCAGGATCTCGACGGGGAGCATCTAGTTGGTGCACAACGCAAGATTCCTGATGGAGCACGCTCGGAAATCCTGAAAAGTTGTTAGTCAGCGTAAAAAAAATAATCGGAGACAACATACAAAGAGGATCGACATGCGGGTTTCAATCCGCCAGAACCTGAAGCTGGCAATTGTACTTTTGGCACCGACAAATCTAGGGGAGATTCATCATGGCTAATTCACCACGAAACCATCTGATCGCGGCGATCACAGTTATTACTCTGATCTGGAGCGCGGCAACGCAAGCCGTACCATCATTTGCACGCAAACACGAACTAAATTGTTCCGCATGTCACACCGCCTATCCACAGCTGAACGCGACAGGGCGTGGATTCAAAGAAAACGGGTATCGATTTCTAACGGACGAAGAGGCCACGGATGTCCTGGAGATTTCGGACTTTCTACAGCTCGAGAAACATGTACCGATCTCGGCAGTCCTGGTGGCCCGACCGTATGATAAGAAAGACTCCGGCAACGAGAAAGTACGTGCGTTGCACGAAGTCGAAATCATTGTGGCCGGCAATATCGCGAGTAACTGGTCCGGATACTTCGAAATCGAAGCTGAAGATGAGACCGGATTCGAACTCGAATTGGCTCCAGCCGTACTGAGCTACAATCACAGCCGCGAGTTTAATATTCAGTTTGTGTATGGGCCAACCTTCTGGGCGGACCCCTACGGCATAATTGGCGATCATTTTCGTCTGACTCGCGGCCACGTAGGCGCAATTGATCAGCAGTTTGGCGGTGCCGACGCGGGTGGCCGGTTCCGCGCGGTGAGACAAAACGTCGGTGTATTCGGGCGTTTTGCCGATCGTTTTTTTTATAACGTGAACTACAGTGGTAAAGCCGAGGATGCAGAAGGCGAGAACGCATCAGTAGTCAGTGGACTATTCAATGTAGATATCATGGATGATGTCATGGTCGGCGCTTTCGCAATGGACGGCCAGGATGAAGACACCAACCGCGATTTCAGTCGGATTGGTGTTCAGTTCCAGGGCGATTTCACAGATCTGAGAATTCAGGGACTGTTCATCACGGCGAGTGACGACCGAGATGCACTGGACCCCCGTGGGCCTGGTGAAGATGACAATGACGTGCTCTCATTGCAGGCGTTCTACACGTTCAGGGACGATACGTTACGGCCAACCTGGGTGCCGCTGATTCGGTTCGATTCTTACGAAACCAATGATGGCGCTGATTCTTTTGACGAAGTCACGCTGAACCTGGGCTACTACTTCAATCAAAACATCAAAGGTTACCTGGAGTATTGGGATCGATTTGACGCACCAACCTCAGTGCAGGAAGACAGCAGAATAACGTTGCAGTTCGTCGCGGCTTTCTGACGACAACTGGTTGCAGGAATGCGGCAGCGCCAATTTCAGGGCGCTGCCTTCTGCTCCGGCACGAAGCAGGATGGCTTTGCATGTTAGTGACAGCTAAAATATTGGTTTGGAGCCTTGTTCTCGGAATAGTCCTGGCGGCATTTTCGACCGTACTGGCTGCGGCTGATGATGGACAAGGTCTTTTCGAAAAGCGATGCACGGCCTGCCACAAACTTCCTGATCCGGGCCAGCCGCCGCCGCGAGGATGGGTGGAGCAACTGGAACTCATGGCGCCCCTGGCAAGGCTCAAGGAAGATCAAAAACAGTCCGTACTGGATTATCTTATGACCCACTCGCAACAGGCAGCGATGGCCGCCTCACTGGATGAGGATAGGGAATTATTCCTGGAGAAGTGCAGTCGCTGTCATTCGCCGGAGCGCGTATTACTTAGCCCACTTCAAGGTGAGTCCTTAAGGCATGTGGTCAATCGCATGCAAAATCGTAGCGGTACTGACTGGCTTTCTGATCAGGATGTAGAACGAGTGCTCGTGTATCTGGATACGGTTTCACGCGGAGCGGAACCAGTTGACTCTTTGAGTAGCGACGCCGCCCCAGCTGAAATGTTTGACAAGCGATGCTCGGCATGCCATACGCTGGAGCGTATTTTCCAATACCTTGGTGATGATGGAAAAGCTGCGGACTTCTGGAGCCACACCGTTAGTCGCATGCGCGGGAAAGCTCCGCAATGGTTGTCAGAATCGGAGGCGGATGAAATCCTCACGTATCTTCTATCTGCTGGTGCCGAGCGGCAATAAGGTAGACATCAGATGTCGGCTGCAAACTAGGCTTGCCCGACGACCGCTTCTGGCCGAAAGCAGCCGTTCATAATTGCGGATTTCGGCCACCTGAATGACCGCTTTCGGGAAAAGCAGACATCAGGCAACCAGCGGAAACGGCTCTGCATATAAATGCACGTTTTCTAACAA
>JBLHLN010000261.1:0-3823 GCA_047620565.1 Woeseiaceae bacterium | reverse complement strand
GGAGTTTCAGAATTTGCAGCAATATCAACCGTTTCGTGCGGGGCTGCAGCTGGAACCTTGGGGGCTACCTGGGCTACGAGGACTTCTGCGTCGATGATTGGCACGGCATTGGTTTGCGTCGCTTCGAATCCGAATGCGTCCGCTGCGACCTGCCTCATCAAGGTGGTGCTCACCCGCGACAGGCCGTCTTCCGTCGCCGTCGTCAATGCAGTCTCGCAAAGCGTATTGATGACACGTGGCACGCCCTCGGAGCAGCTCGCAATTATGTCGGCAACGCCGCTGTCAAACAGGGTGTCGTAATCGCCGCCAGCGTTTCTAATGCAGTGTTTAAGGTAGCCGGTAACTTCTGCATCGCTAAACGGCTCGATTTTCTGGCGCAGGCGATTGCGCTGCCGAAGGCGCGCAAGCTCTGGTGTTGCCAGCATTTTGTTGAGCCCCGCCTGACCCATTAGAATAATGTTCGCGCTCGTTGAATCGCCGGTGTCCGCGGCGGTTAACGCTTCAATCTCAACTAGTGCGTTGCTGCCGATACGATGAGCGTCCTCGACAACAATTGCGACCTGGGCGCCGGCGGCGGCTCTTTCAGCGAGTAGTCGCCTGAATGCCGCAAATTTTTGAATGGTGCCCCTGGTCTGACGACTAACGCCGAATCCGGCCAACAGGAGATCAAGAACCTCATCAGGCGCAAGTTGCATGCGGCCTACCCAGGCCACCATACGCCCGGGAGAAATGGACTCCAGTGCCCGACTGACGATGGTTGTCTTGCCGACACCGACCGGGCCTGTAACGGTCACAACCGCATCTGCTGCCCCTAGCCCTTTGTTCAGGCTGGTCATTATATTCGCCTGCTGCGGACCTACGAATACCGCGGCGCCTTCCGCTTTCGCGCCAAATGGTCTGCTTTTAAGGCCAAAATGTTCTTCGTACATGTTCGCAAATACCCGGAAATCGGTAATTCCGCGCCCAATGCGGGACCGATAAGCCAGTTTGCAAGCTGCACGCTGTATTTTCAGGGAGTTATGTCACAAAACGGATACATTTGGGCCAGTTTTACCCGTGCCCCCCAGATTGCCGTTACTCGGTCTTGCGCAAATGGTAGTCAAATGGCACGCCGTGACCCGAATAACGGTTATTGATCCACAGGATCAGCATGCCCTCGACATGTCGTGCGTACCTTATAGGGCCGAGATCGATTGCTTCCAGGCCCATGCCTTCGACCAGCTCGGCAACTCGAGCTTTGGCCTCGGCATTGTCACCGACGAGAGGAATCGAAACCGGGCCGCCCGAAGATTCCGGATTAACCATTGTTCTCCAGTTCAACGCGTTGAATGCCTTAACAACGTGTGCGCCAGGAGCTGCCGCCTGAATGATTTCTCCATTTGAAGTGTCGACCGCCATCTCGAAATAACCGTCTGCGGTCTGGTGTAAAGGATTGGTTGGGTCAATGATGATTTTGTCGGCCAGGTCACCGAGGTTCCTGGTAATTGAATCGACGAGTTCACCTGGCACTGCGAGAACGACGATGCTCGCGGCGGCTGCAGCGTCGGTCGGTGTCGTCGCAGATGCGGCGTTGCCGGTACGTGCAACAAGTTCAGTCACATCGTCACGCAAAGGGTCGCGTGAGCCGTAGACAATGGTATGACCCTGCGCTGCGAACTCAGGCCCCAACGCTCCGGCGACAGCGCCAGTGCCGATAATTGCAATGGTGTCGGCTAACAGGATTGTCGGAAAGAGCAGGGCAGCGAACAGAATTGCACGAGCCAAAATCTGCGAGATCGGGCGATTAGTCATAGATTTATCCTCGATGGAAAGAATACTGGTAAATAGTCAGTCTTACTATTGCTGCTACGAGCATTGCCATAGGACAACATTCGGCCGCAACCCTGTCCATTCTTGTCGTATTATTCAGGCACATGCTTTCCTCCAGGAGAAGTCACGTGACAAATACCACGATACGGGCTGCACTAGCCACATTGGGCGGACTGGTTGTCGCAGGGCTGCTGTCCAGCGTTTCATTCGCTGACTCTGAGCCGAACAAACCGGTATTGCACGGCAAACACTGGGTGGCGATTACCGGCAAGCCTCTGGGAGCATCAGCCGGGGCGAGAATCTTTTACCAGGGCGGCAACGCCGTCGACGCAGCTTGCGCCATGCTGGCGGCGACATCGACCATGTGGGATACGCTTGGCTGGGGTGGAGAAACGCAGGCGCTCATCTTCAATCCGAATTCAGGTGAAGTCATCGGTATCAACGCGCTTGGCGTAGCGCCGACCGGTGCAACGCCGGAATTTTTTCAGCAACAGGGAATGCAGTATCCACCTGAATTCGGTCCGCTGTCGTCGGTCACGCCCGGCACGCCAGGGGGGCTTATGGTGATGCTTGCCGAGTACGGTACATTGAGTTTGCAGGACATCCTGCTGCCGTCAATTGAAATGGCCGAGGGTTACCCGATTGAAGCCGGAGCCGTCCGGTCGATCAACCGCTCTATAGCGGAAATTTCGAAATGGCCATATTCCACTGCGGTATTTTTACCGAACCAGGGTGAGGGGCCTGAAGCGCCCAAAGCAGGTGAGGTATTTCGCCAGGTAGACCTGAAAGCGACATTGGAGAAGCTCGTCGCGGCAGAGCAGGCCGCACTGGCGAAAGGTCTTGATCGAAAGGCGGCGATTTACGCCGCGTACGATCGTTTCTATCGTGGCGATATCGCACGAGATCTGGTCGAGTCTTTCCAGGCGCAGGGCGGCCTCATCACGATGGAAGATCTCGACGAGTGGCAGGTTCATGTTGAGACTCCGGTGAAAACCAGCTATCGCGGCATAGATGTGTACAAGCTCACCGCGTGGACCCAGGGACCGGTGCTTCTGCAAGCGCTGAATATTCTCGAAAATTTTGACATAGCTGCGATGGGCTACAACACACCGCGATATATTCATACTTTGTACCAGGCCATGAATCTCGCGTACGCAGATAGGGATTTTTATTACGGCGATCCGTACTTCCCTCCCGAAGAACCGATGCAGGGATTGTTGTCAAAGGAATATGCAAAAAAGCGGGCGGCAGAAATCGATCCCGAGATGAACAATGAAAAATCTGTTCCTGGAGATCCATACGAGTTTCAGGATGGCGATAATCCATTTATGCAGCAACTTGACGGGCTGCGTTCCAATGTCACTACCACTGGTGAGAATGCAGATGATGACGGATTTTTTGCCGGCACAACGTCAATCCAGGCGGCTGATGAAGAGGGTTGGGTCGTATCTATTACGCCCAGTGGCGCATGGATTCCTGCGGTAATAGCAGGTAAAACAGGCATCGGCATGAGTCAGCGAATGCAGAGTTTCGTGCTTGATCCGGCGGAGAATCCATACAATGTGCTGGAGCCCGGCAAGCGACCACGCGTTACGTTGACGCCAAGCCTTGCTCTGAAGGATGGTAAGCCGTTTGTGTCTTTTGCAGTGCAGGGCGGTGATGCCCAGGATCAAAATTTGTTGCAGTTTTTCCTGAACATCGTCGAATTCGGCATGAATGTGCAGGAAGCGGCCGAAGCTGACAATTTCCTCAGCTTTCAGCTACACGACTCATTTGGCGATCACAAGATAGAACCAGGACGCCTGGCAGTGAACGAGTCGGTGCCATTTATTACGCGAATGCAGCTTGCAAAAATGGGCTACAACGTTGAGATCGGTATATGGGGTAATCGTGAACGTACCTCAGGGCCGATTAATGCGATCTGGTTTGACCAGGTGAATGGAACATTCCAGGGTGGCGCAAGTGATCACGGTGATGATTACGGTATTGCCTGGTGATCGGTACTCCCTGATTT
>JBLHLN010000260.1:0-3850 GCA_047620565.1 Woeseiaceae bacterium | reverse complement strand
AATAAATTTCGCGTACTGAGGCGGGTTGCGAAGCCTGGTTAGGAAGCAACGGGAGAGCAAACATTGAATGCCGGACTAAAGAAAGTAGCAATGTCGGTGGTGCTTGCAGCGACACTCATCGCTGCTGTCGCCTACGTCATGAAAAAACCGGAGACTATTGCGGAACCTGTTGCCGTTGCCGCTACCGAATCCGAAGATCAGCGTATCAATAATTTTTTTGAGGCTGTATTCGAACGCGAAATTTCCTTAAGTCCCATTCGTCAATCGTCCCTGGGCCGCAAAACTGATCAACTCGGGAAGTGGGACGACTTCTCCGATCTCGCGACCTCACAACGGGTCGAACGCATACGCGCAGACTATGAACGGCTTGAATCGGATTTCGATATTGAAGCGCTCGGCGACGATGCCAGGCTCAGTTACGACTTGTTCGCATTAAACGCTGAAAGGGCGATTCGCAATTTTGAATTTGATCGAAATCACTACGTTGTTGATCAGTTCAACGGCCAGCTATCAGGGTTGCTTACGGTTCTGCAAAACAACCATCCAATCGATTCCAGGCAGGATGCTGAGGACTACATATCCAGAATCGCTGCACTGGAAACCGTGCTGCAGGAAATGACCTTGCAGTTGCAGGATCGCGCGTCGTTCGGGGTCATCGCGCCGGCGTTCTCATTCGCCGATGTCATCAACGATGCCCGCAGCATTGCATCGGGCGCGCCGATCCAGGATACGCCGCGTGACAATGCTGTATTCGTAGATTTTCGCGATAAATTGAACGCGCTGAACCTGGATGCTGACACGACGGACGATCTTTTGATGAGTGCCGCCGCCGCTTTGAAAGGCCCATTCGCTCGCGGTTTCGCCATGTTAGTTGCCGAAATCGAGCGTCAGCAACCGCTCGTTGACGGCGACAGGGGCGTCTGGTCTCTGCCCAACGGAGCGGAATTCTACCGCAATCGAATTTACCACCACACGACGCTGGATATGGGTGCTGACGAAATTCATAGCATCGGTCTGCAGGAGGTTGAGCGGCTCCACGAGGAAATGCGTGGGATCAGGGATATTGTTGGCTTCGATGGCACGCTGCGTGAATTCTTCAACTTCATACGTGAGGATCCCAACAACTACTTTGACGATTCGGATGCCGGTCGGGAAGATTTTCTGCGCGCCGCACGACAGCAGGTTAGCGAAATTTATGAAGTTGTCGAAGACTACTTCTACACGCTACCAAGTGCAGAACTGGAAGTCCGCCGGGTTGAGCCATGGCGCGAAAACTCGACCAGCATCGCCTTCTACAATCGGCCTTCTGAGGACGGTAGTCGTCCGGGAATTTACTATGCCAATCTGGCCGACATGACCAGCGTACAGAAATACGTTTTCACTGCGATCACGTATCATGAATCAGTGCCCGGTCATCATTTTCAAATTGCATTGGCGCAGGAGCTTGAAGGCTTACCCAGTTTCAGAAAATACAGTGGCTATGGCGCTTTTACTGAGGGTTGGGCCCTGTACGCGGAACAACTGGCAAAAGAGATGGGCTTTTATGCGGATCCGTATCATGACTTTGGCAGGCTGCAGAATGAATTGTGGCGGTCAGTGAGGCTGGTGCTGGATACCGGCATTCACGCCAAGCGATGGACGCGCAAGGAGTCGATAGACTATTTCCTCGAAAACACACCATTATCGGAGGGAGACATTGTTACCGAGGTTGAACGTTTTTTCGTCAATCCAGGTCAGGCTCTCGGCTATAAAATGGGCATGATAAAGATTCTGGAATTGCGCGAGCGAGCAAAGAATGAGCTGGGTAATGCCTACGACATTCGCGAGTTTCACGACGCAGTTATAGGGGCAGGATCATTGCCATTGCAGTTGCTCGAGCAACAAGTCGAACGGTATATCTCTGCAAAGCACTAATTACCCTGGTTTCCCGGGGAACGTTATAAGAGAGCGCTTGGCGTTTTCTGGATGACACCTTCTTCTTCCATAAGACGTTCGATGTCGTCTATTTCTATCGCAAGATTATCCGAGAGATTTTCGACACCATCCTCAGTCACGACGACAACATCTTCCATGCGAATGTACAGTTTTTCTTCGGGTACCCAGATCATTGGATCAATAGAGAAAACCATTCCAGGTACAAGCGTACGATCTTTGTAGTGTCCAACGTCGTGCACCGACAGTCCGACGGGATGGGAAAGATGCCCTTTGAATGTGAACGCGCCCTCAGCAGCAGCACGATAAATCTCTTTCGAGAAATCAATGTTCTCAAACACACTACGCATGTCCGCCGCTGATTCCTGCATGATTTGATCGGGGGTTACGCCGGGCCTGATATGGCGCAGTAATGATTTCTGATATTCGACAATAAAGCCGTAAAGATCCCGTTGATCCTGCGTGAAACGCCCATTGCTTGGCCACATTCGAGTCACATCGGATGTGTAGTAGTGGTAGTCAGGCGCCACGTCCATCAGGATCAGATCACCATCCCGAACAGGGTCTGAGTTTGCAGAATAGTGACCCATCCATGCGTTCGTGCCACCGGCTACAATCGCGCTGTAGCCCAATCCGCGTGCGCCATTCAATCTGTAAACGAAGTGCGCAGCAGCTTCAAGCTGGTACTCGTAGATGCCTGGCTTTGTCGAGCGAATCGCCTCGGCGATGCCGAGCCCGGCGAGTTCGCTGGCGAGGCGGATGATTTCGATTTCCCGTTCGCTTTTGATGAGCCGCATGTCGTCCAGTGTTGGCGACAAGTCGCGAATCTCGAATTGCGGATAGCGTAGTCTGAGCAGGTTGATGAAATGACCTGCTTTGGACGGCCTTCCATCCCACGGGTCGGCTGTACGACGCCCGAAACCGCTAAGCATTTCATCGCGACTCTGGCGAAATTTCTCATCCGGACTGAAGGGTGTATACAACGCAGGCGTGGGTGGTCGCCAAAGATAGGAATAGGTAAAGTCGGTGCCCATTTTCTCGATGGGCCGGACTTTTTCGGCGCCGCTGATTGCCTTCACAAGTTCTGCGTCTTCCACCGATAATATCTTGCCTTCGCCACGCTCCCTTTCCGCATCGCGATGCGGCAGATAAACGGTTGTTTCCTTTTTGGCACCGTCCAACACCATGTATGCAGACGGAATTTCGAGGCCGCTCAAATAATAAAAGGTATTGCTCTGACGGAACACGATAAAGCCGTTGTCTTCCTCAGCACCCTGAATGATCGCAATGTTGTCGCCGATTGCGGCATACACCGCAGAGCGCCGCTCAACGAATTCTGCAGCGGGAAAGTCAGGCTGGTGGCCCGCTTCCTGCGCGACGCCCTGGAAAATCGGCAAGAAAGCAAGAATTGCGATACAAAAGTACCTGTTCATTTTGATGTCTCCGTAAATGACCATTGCGCCAGCAGTACCGTTCTCGGATCAATAACGACTTTCTCCGGTTTTTCGTCGACCGCAATCGACAGACGTCCGCTTTTGCCAGTCAATGGCAAGTGATGAATGGTTGGCACCAGTTCGTCTTTGCCAAATATGCCAATTTCGACGGAAACGGAGAATTTATGCTCGTCGCTCTGTGTCTGTGACAAAGCCACTTCCACAGTATTGGTCGATTCGTCGTAGTACCACTCACCAGACAAAAGTACATTGCCGCCCTGATACAACCACTGACTAAAAAACGGCTTCAGATTGCAGTCACACACTGCCTCCATTTCGTTGCGAAAGTCGTCGGTTGTTGCGTTCGAATTCGTATATTTTCGATAGTAGTTCTGAATGCCAGACCACCAGTCTTCGTCTCCGATCTCGTTCCTGATCATGTGCAGAATCCAGGCACCCTTGTTGTAGGTCTGGCCGGTAGTCAC
>JBLHLN010000259.1:0-3867 GCA_047620565.1 Woeseiaceae bacterium | reverse complement strand
GTCCTGACCGGCACGGAAATACATTTTTTCCAGCGCCTGAACGCCGGCCACCTGTGTCTTCCTGTAGTTGCCAACGACAGATCCGTCTGGCCCTACAATGGGCGCAGAATTGTAATAGATCCCGGGCGCACCCTTTTCGAATATTGGAAAAATCACATAGTTGCCATACTTCTTGGTGAGTTCACCGACCGCTGCAGTGCCTGGGCCCGGGATCGTTTCTGCGTCCGCAAAGATATCGTTGTCTTTTTCACCATAAACGCGGACGTAATCGGTCGTTGATAATTCGCCGCCCATAATAATCTTCGCGCCATCTTTGGACGCTTGCTCGATTAGTGTGAGCGTTCGGTCCAGTTTGTCCTGTACGCTACTACCGGGCATCGCCAATTCCTGCAGCGCTGCAACTCTAATAGTTCTGTTTGACATTGTTGTTTCCTCATGTTGATTTCAGGTCGGACTGGCTTCCAAAAACTGTGCGCGCCCTTTCGTCGCCTTTAACTCACCGTCCTCAAGAAGCACCTCTCCGCGTTGCATTACCAGTTCCGGGGCGCCAAGGCACGTGCGGCCCTCGTACATCGTATAGTCTGTCTTGGTGTGCTGGTCCGCCGTCCTGATTTCGTGTTGCTTCATCGGATCGAAAATCAACACATCAGCGTCAGAACCCTTTTGAATGACTCCTTTACGCGGATAGATACCGAAGATTTTCGCGGGCTTCTCTGCCATCAGTTCGACCAGACGGCACAAGCTGACCGAGCGCCTGTTAACACCTTCGTCGTAGGTAACCGTGAACATAGTTTCCTGGCCAGGCAGTCCGGCAGGCGCCTTAAAAACGTCGCCCCAAACGGGTTCTTTACTGTCTATGAGGTGGCCCGCCGTATCAGCCCCGATCACGTCGATCTTGCCATCATTGACCGCCTGCCATAGCGCATCAACATCCCTGTTCTCACGTAACGGCGGACTGACCTTTGCGAGCGACCCCATGTTGCGCATTGCTTCGTCGGTCAATGTCAGATAATGCGTGCAGGTCTCCGCATAAACCGGCGCAGAGCCCCATTTGCGATACAGCTCAATAACATCCAGCGCCTCCCAGGTACTGACGTGGACAACATAAATTGGGCACTCGAGCGCCTTTCCAAAACTTAAAATTCTGAATACGGCTTCCGCTTCGCAAATGTCGGGCCGCGACGGTGCGTAGTACTCAGGCCCACTCTTGCCTTCCGCGACAAATCTGTCTTCGAGGAAGTCACACAAGTCACCATTTTCGGCGTGGACGCAAAACAATCCACCATTATCCTTCAATACGCTAAGTATCCTTAAAATATCGCTGTCACTGAGGAACATGCCTCTTCTTTTATACGCCATGAACCCTTTAAATGACCGCACGCCACGCTCGCAAATTTTCGGAATGAGATTCTCAAGGTCCGCGAGGTCGTCGCTCACGAGGCTGCAGTGCAGCCCAAAGTCGATGACCGAATCGCGTACGCCTTCATCTATAAAATAATTGACGGCGTCCCAGAGATTCCCCTCCACACCCCAAGCCTTGACCGCACCAATGTAGGGAATCAAGGTCGTAATACCGCCGTATACTGCCGACTTTGACAAGGTGTCCAGGCGATCGGCATACACAGGATGAAGGTGTGCCTCGACGATACCAGGCAGAACGAATTTTCCGGTGGCATCGATCGTTCGCTGAGCGGTCTTATCGCTGCCCGGCAGCTCAACGCTAGCGATGAGTCCGTCTTTGACAAAGATGTCGGCCAACCTCAGTTCAGAACTGTTGACCAGTACACCACCTTTTATATGAATGTCGTCGCCACTACTTGCCATAATCCCCTCTTTATTTGAGTTATTCGCGATAAGAAATTCGGTCCTAGTCAGTAAGGATAACAATGCCGAAAATTACCAAACCCACCGCAGCCGCGATCAGGGCGGCTCGATAAATAACGGTATTTCGACTTTTGATAGGCAATTCAGTTTCGGTTGCCACGCCCGTACGCTCGTTAACAATTCTCCTCAGTCTGTTAAAAAACTCGTCGGCCATTTTTTTGGCGACACTATCAATTACGCGCGCTCCCATCTGTCCGATTTTTCCTCTCAGGCTTGCGTCAACCGTATACCCCAGGACTGTAGCGCCCTCATCTTCGGCCAACACAACCTTGACCGATCCCTTCGCGTATCCAGATGCTCCTCCGTTTCCCTGTCCGGACAAGATATAGGTATTGGGAGGATCAATTTCGGTCAGCTCAAGCGAACAGGAAAATGTCGTTTTGATCGGACCGACTTTTGTCTTAACTAGCGCATCAAATTCTGTCTCCGAGCGCTTATCCAGACTCTCGCAACCCTCCAGACAGGCTTTCAACACTTCGGGGTCATTTAATGCATCCCAAACAATCTCACGACTCGCGAAAATTCGATATTCACCCTTCATTTCCATAACGAATCTCCCTATACACTTTAAAGAAGCATGTCCTCGAGGACGCGACGAACCCAAACAACTGTCATATCGCGCCGATACTGTCCAGAGGCCTGCGCGTCCGACGCCGGGTCGGCTTCCGAAGCAGCCGCCGACGCCACGTCTGCAATCAGCTCTTTCGTCGCAACCTTGCCGCGAAGCAGGTTTTCAGCTTCCAGTGCCCGCATAGGAATCGGCGCTACACTTCCGAGCCCGATACGAACTTCTGCACATTTTCCCGATCTTTTCCGTAGTATCGATACCGCCACTGTAACGGTGGCGAAAGCCTCTTCCGAAGTGCTCGTGTACTTTTTGAACCGTGTCTCCGCCCGCTTAGCCGGAACCGGCACAAGCAGCTCGGTTAACAATTCATTTTCTTCGAGTTCGGTCGAAAAAACGCCGTGAAAAAAATCCTTGAGTGGAATCCGCCGCTCACCTGAAGGGCCGGAAACCAATGCCTCTGCGTCCAGTGCCAAAAGGGCTGGTGCCGGATCCGATGCACCATCACCGTGACAGATACTTCCACCCAGGGTGCCCATATTGCGAATGGCGGGAGAGCCGACGTGACCGCATGCGTCGCAAAGCATCGGGACAACACTGTGCACCTGTTCGGAATTTGCGATTTCGCTATGGCTAACTGCAGCGCCAATGCGCAAGAATTTCTTACTGAGATCGATACGCCGCAGCACGGGGATTTCGGACAGATTGATAATTGCTCGCGGCTGTACGAGGCGTTCGCGTAACAGGATCATGACCACAAGCCCCCCCGACATAAGCAGAGCATCGTCCCCGAATTCCTGGCGTAAGGCGATAGCCTTTTCAACAGTCTCCGGTGCACGATAATCGAAGTTGGGCAAACTCATGTTGCGGTTCCCTCCGCAACTGCCAAAACAGCCTGGACGCTTCCCGTATAACCGGTGCAGCGGCAGATGTTACCGATCAGGGCCTCGCGCACCTCCTCCTCCGTGGGATTGGGATTATTCTTCAAGAACGCCGTTGCCATCATCAGCATTCCGGGCGTGCAGTATCCGCACTGCACGGCTCCGGCATCGATGAATGCCTGCTGCAGCGGATGCAGACCGCCGGCGTCACTCAAACCTTCGATCGTTGTAATTTGTTTGCCGTTGCACCGAATGGCCAGCTCAAGGCACGATCGAATGGGGACGCCATTGACGAGAACGGTGCAGGCGCCACAAACACCTTGTCGGCAACCATCTTTCGTGCCAACCAGGCCGAAATCATCCTTTATTAAATCAATCAGCGTTCTATTGACGGGCACATCGAGTTCGTGACCTTCGCCATTTATCGTAAGCTCCAATTTATTCTGTAGGCCCATATCGCTCTATGTCTCAGTTTGTTTCAAAGCGTCCAGTATTTTTTCCGGCGTAATTGGCAGACTCGTGATTCGAGTGCCGATT
>JBLHLN010000258.1:0-3875 GCA_047620565.1 Woeseiaceae bacterium | reverse complement strand
ATTTGAGATATTTTTTGGCGATCTCGAACTGGCGAATGGCTTTGTCGAGCTCACGGATGCTGACGAGCAATTGACGCGCTTTGAAAAGGATCGCAACCGGCGACGCGATCGTGGACAGACACTGCACGAAGTTGACGACAACCTCATCGCAGCGTTGCGTAGTGGCTTGCCAGAATGCGCAGGCGTCGCCGTGGGCTTTGACCGATTATTGATGATCTCCAGCAAAAGTGATGACATCGCTGACGTTAATACTTTCCGGCCTGGGTGATGAGATGAATAGCGACGTCAACTATGCAGTGATTGAACAACAATTGACGGCGCTCATCGGCAACGAAAAAGACGCCCTGGCAAACTGCGCCAATTTGGTTGGCTTGTTGTTTGCAGAGATGCCGAATATCAACTGGCTTGGAATATATGTTTTGCGCGACCATGAACTGGTACTTGGCCCGTTCCAGGGTCTTCCGGCATGCGTACGAATTTCACTCGGCCAGGGCGTTTGTGGCGCAGCGGCAGCGCAACTTCAGACATTGAGAGTCGCAAACGTCCATGAATTCTCGGGGCACATCGCTTGTGACCCGGCAACCAGATCAGAATTGGTGGTGCCGCTGATCGCAGCCGGCAAGCTCATCGGTGTCCTGGATATTGACAGTCCCGACAACGATCGTTTTTCAGAAGAAGATCAACGGGGCGTTGAATCGCTGTGCGCTCAGTTCGTCACTTTTTTATTGACACATGACGCGGAATTAAAGAACTTTATTTGACGCGGGAAACGTACTCGCCTGAGCGTGTATCAACACGAATAATTTCTCCCTGCTCGATAAACAGCGGCACCCTCACGACTGCGCCAGTAGACAGCGATGCCGGCTTGCCGCCGCCGCTCGCAGTGTCACCGCGCACACCAGGGTCTGTGTCAACAATCTCCAGCTCAACGAAATTAGGCGGTGCAACGAGTAACGGCGCGTTATTCCACAAAGTAATCTGACACACATCCTGTTCTTTTAGCCAGTCGCTTGCATCGCCCACTGCTTTCTCGTCGGCGGCGAATTGTTCGAACGTGTCCTCGACCATGAAGTGCCAGAATTCGCCGTCGCTATACAAGTACTGCATATCTGTTTCGACGACGTCCGCGGCTTCGACACTTTCACCGGACTTAAACGTTTTGTCGACAACTTTGCCCGTTTTCAGATTCTTAATGCGTACACGACTGAATGCCTGACCCTTGCCAGGTTTTACGAATTCATTTTCCATAATCACGCAAGGATCTTTATCAATGATGATGCGAAGTCCAGAGCGAAAATCGTTGGTATTGTAGTTAGCCATTTAGGTTTCCGGCGGCGGCGTCATGCACCGCACACATTTATGTTCGTTGAGCTATATGTTTATTGAGCCTTAGGCGACATAATCCTGAAGGCGGGCGAATGATACCCGCGATTAGCGCTGACGATAAGTACCCGCCAACAATATTCTGCCGCTATATCACGGTCCCAACCGCCCGAATTTCGCAGCCTGCCCGCAAGTTGCGTCGATAATTTGATTCCTGTCACGGTTTTGACATGGCGTCAGGGACTCCCCCACTGCGGTTGTATAGACTCGATCGTTGTTTACAGAATACCGGCGACGAACACGGACGTGCCAGGCTCAAGGACTGCGATTTGAACGAGCAACACAGTATTTCCATAGCTGTTCTGACAGAAAATCAGGACGATGTGGAGTTCATTAACGGAACGCTTCGCGATGCCGGTCACGCAGCACACTGCCACTGGATCGCGAACCCCAATGCGTTCAGGGACATCCTAAAGTCCGAACGTATCGAACTAATCATACTCAATTGCGATAAATTCTCCGACACAATCCGCCAGGTGATCAAACAGAAAGACGCCTATCTCCCGGAAGTCCCGGTGATAGCCGCGCGGGCAACTGCTGACGAGGAAGCAATATTGCAGGCCATGAAAGACGGCGCCTGCGACCTTGTGTCACTGGCGACCAGAGCGCGACTTGAAGCGGTAGTTAGTCGCGAACTCCGTGCATTTCGTGTGGAACGCGCGCTCAACTCAACGCTAAACTCAGCCACCGCGTATCGCCGTCAGCTTAACGACTATATGCAGGGCTCAAGCAGTGCCATTGCCTACATTCAGGAAGGCATCATCATAGAAGTCAATCAGGCGTGGTTGTCGTTATTTCAGGCAAAGGAAAAAGAGGAAATTCTTGGCCTGCCGCTGATGGATAACTTCCTTGCCGAAAGCCAGGCTGCAATTAAGGGTGCCCTGATCGCGACAGCGCGGAGCAAATGGCAGAAAGGCGAAAAGCTGATCGTCAAATCCCGCCACGGCGAAGGAGATGCAGCAACGCTGGAACTTGAATTCCAGCTAACTGATTTCGACGATGGACCTTACGTACAGATCCAGATTGCACCGCCGGCGAAAGCGCCGGAAGAGCCAACCAAACTTGTACACGAAGCGCTCAAGCGCGATCCGACAACATTGTTGTTCCACCGCGCACAATACCTGGAGCGCATTAAGAAGCGGCTGAATCGCAAACCGAAATCCGGCTTGCATGCCCTGGTCTATATCAAGCCTGACGACTTCTCTGAAGTTCGCGGTAAAGTGGGTATCCTGGATACCGAGGAAATACTGGCGCAGTTTGCTGAAGAAATTCGCAAGCGCATGCATCCGCGCGACGTCGCCGGACGGTTCGAAGGAACCGTAATTTCGGCGCTTCTGGAGCGTGGCAACGCGCGCGATGCTGAAGTATGGGGCCAACAGCTTGTCGACCATATCCAGGCACACACATTTGTTATTGGCGATCAACAGGTTCAGCTTACCTGCACCGTTGGCGTTATCGGCGTTAGCGGCGTTTATGACAGCCTTGATGAGGTCGTTTCTGCGGTCGCTGATGCCTACAAGCAAGGCAAGTCTGCCGGCGGCAATTCCGTATTCCTGAGTGACGCCAAAGACGAAGACACACGACTCAAGAAATACGATGCATTGTGGGTGAAACGCATCAAATCGGCGTTTGTTGAAAAACGCTTTCGTATCGCACAGCTGCCCATTGCAGGTTTACGCAGCGACTCGAACCAGATGTCCGACATGCTGGTACGCATGATCGACGAACAGGGAGAGGCGATATTACCGTCAGAATTTCTGCCTGCGGCACAACGCAACAACCTGATGAAGACGATAGATCGCTGGATTATTACCGCATCCATTGATTACTGCGCTGAACATGATGCGGACCAGGTGTTTGTTCGTTTGTCGCGAAATTCTATGCAGGATCCCTCATTAGCCGAATGGATGAAACAGGAGTTCGACAAGTCAGGTGTGGATCCGTCGCGAATGTGCGTACAAATTCCGGAGCAGGTTGCAGCAAAATATATTAAGGAAACCAGGAAAGCCGTCGAGAAAATCACCAGTATCGGTGTCGGTTTCGCGTTGGAACATTACGGCGTCGACAAGAATCGCTTCCAGATTCTTGATTTGCTGAAACCGAAATTTATCAAGATCGATGGCGAACTAATGCACTCACTGACCACAGACACTGCACTGCAGGAAGCGGTGCAACAACTGGCTGCGGCAGCCGAGCAGCGCGGAATTAAGACTATTGCTGAGCGAGTTGAAAACGCCAATGCCATGGCGGTGCTGTTCCAGCTCGGCGTACATTTCATGCAGGGACACTACGTCCACGAACCGGAGGTCATCCTGCAGGAACCGGTCAACGTAGTACAAACAACGCTCGAAGCCATCAGCAGATAAAACCCAACCCATCCCACCTGTGATCGCGGCCCTTGATTGTGAAAGCGGCTTTGTGGGAGCGGCTTTAGTCGAGAATCTTTCATTTTCGCACCGACTACAATCACGGCGAGCTGCCTTATGCTCATG
>JBLHLN010000257.1:0-3895 GCA_047620565.1 Woeseiaceae bacterium | reverse complement strand
CCACGCAACCTGCTGGAAGCGACCGAACATCTGGGCAAAAGCGAACTGGCCAAATCGGTCATGGGTGAGTCAATGCTACGTTCCTTCCTCGCCTACAAGGTCGACGAATGGGAACGCTACCATCAGGAAACTACCGACTGGGAAGTACGCGAGTACCTGCGTCTCTATTAACAGTGCCCACAAACCACTCAGTCTTTGATCTTGGTAACTTCGAACTGCAGTCGGGTCGTGTGTTTTCCGGCGCGCAGCTCGCCTACCGGACTTATGGCGAGGTAAACGTCGAGCGCGACAATGTTGTCGTGCTGCCGACCTTTTACACCGGCAGCCACATGCGCAACGAGGGCTTCTTCGGCAGCGGGCGTGCTATCGATCCGGCACGGCATTTCGTGGTGTCGGTGAACTTGTTCGGCAACGGCATCTCGTCGTCACCGAGCAATACACCCGCCCCGTTTAACGGCGCCAATTTCCCTGATGTAACGCTCTACGACAACATCCATGCGCAGTACCGACTACTGACCGAAGTGCTGCGGGTGAACCGCATCGCGCTGGTGACCGGCTGGTCGATGGCCGGCTGTCAATCATTTCAATGGGCTGCGCAATACCCTGATTTCGTCGACGCGATCCTGCCGTTTTGCGCCTCGGCCAAAACGGCCGAGCACAATATCGTATTTCTCGAAGGGGTAAAAGCGGCACTACAGGCCGACAGCGTCTATGCCGATGGACATTACAGCAGCCCGCCGGTCAAGGGTCTGAAAGCCTTCGCTCGCGTCTATGCCGGCTGGGCATTTTCACAAACCTTTTACCGTGAGCAGATGTACAAGCTGAAAGGATTCGATACCGCCGAGGGCCTATTGCAGGACTGGGAACAGGATCACCTGGACTGGGATGCCAATGACTTGCTGTGCAAACTCAACACCTGGCAACGTGGTGACATCAGCGCCAATGATCGCTACCAGCACGACTTCAAGGCAGCGCTCAACGCGATAAAAGCGAAAACCATCGTTATCGTTTGTGACAATGATCTGTACTTTCGTCCCGAGGACAACCAGCTCGAAATCGAGCATATCCAGAACGGCGAGTTACGCACATTCGAGTCCGCCTGGGGGCATTGCGTCGCCTCTCCCGGCAATAGCCCTGTATTCGAAAAATTCCTCGATCAGGCCATTTCAGAATTATTAAATTAAACCAGTCCAACTACCATTAACGGAGAACAGCATGACAGCACCCAGCGTATTTAGAATTGCCGACATTCAGGACCGTATCGACAACCTGCCCGAGAACGGTACCTACATCAAACCGTTCGTGACCACGGCGATCAGCGAGTCCATGGCCGGCGGCATCAACTGCCTGAACAAAATTTCAGTACCCTGGGACCTGACCTGTGACGAAATGATCTACTGCCTGGAAGGCACCTTCCGCCTGGTGGTTGAAGAGGTCAGCTACGAACTCAACCCAGGTGACCTGATGTTCGTTCCCAAGGACAACCACGTCAAATACGAGTGCGACGACAAGTGTGTGATTTTCTACACCGCCTACCCGGTGGACTGGAAGCAACGCGCCGGCATCACCCACGTGCCCGGCATCGATGCCGACGAAATGCCCGCACCTTACTAGTGTTCCGTCTATCGCTCAGTTGTGGATTCAGCGATAGACGAAGCAGCCCGTGAGCGCAAGGAGATACATCGACACTTATCTGAAAGGCTGGGAGCTCGGCGACGGCGCTCTCAGCCTCAGCGTTACTGCAGATTGCTTCTACTACGACGATCCGAATACCGGGCGTATTCCGCGCGCTGAATTCGTCGAGTTTGTCGAAGGCATCAAGCGCGCCGCCGTAGAGATGGGTGGCGCTGAAAATGTCAACCCCTTCCTGCAATACAGCGATGTCGTGATCAAGGACGACGGCTCACCGGTCACGGTTTGGTGCTGGTGGCAGGCAGTCGGCAGCGAGCTGCGGTTGCGCGCTGGTCAAGGCCAGCGCCGAAGGCGTGCTGCACGAAAAAATTGCGTAACTATTCAGCTCACCACTGATCTGGTCGAGAAACTGAATAGTTACAAAATTGCCTACTTTTCCAGGCTGCCTGAATAAACAAAGCAGACTTGCAATCCCATCAGCCAGGCTTCGTGTTTTGACCCCCGCCGGACTGCCAGGAGGGTCCGATGCGAACAAAGAACCTTCGGGCCTAGCCGTCCACCAGACCTAGCTGTTTCGCGATACTGGCCGAATCGTAATAATCCCGACCTTCGACAACCATACCGTCAGCCACACGCATAACGCTGCAATAGCGGGCTTCCATTTTGCGCCCGGTCGCAGGAAAGACGCCAAGACTGGAGTGCAGGGGACCGGTATGAGTGCCGCGATTGACAAATTCCACAACCGCCCAGTTATCCTGAACGATGACATTGACCACCTTGACTTCGCCATCGGGAAAGGCTTCGCGCCAGCGCTGGTAGTCACGCTTATAGCCCTCGCGGCCTGGCTGCAGTTCGCCCCGGGCCACGTCTTCAAACTGACAGTCCTCGGCGATAACAGTAGCACCGCGTTCCGGGTCTCGCAGATCCCAGGATTCGTGAAAAATACGCACGATGCGCTCTGTTTCAGCAATTTTTTCTTTTTTGTACGAACTCATGCTCATGTGCGAACCCATACGACCAATCCTCAGGCTTGACTATAAAAAAGGAAATACACCGGGTCGACAGCGCGCCTACCCTGCTGCCCGATGGTATTCAAAACTGATTTTGCAGACAGCGCCAGATAATAGTAGCAGCAGGATTAATCAGCCCCGCAGCCATTGGGTTCTAAATTTTTCTCTGTCTTCGGCATCCGGGATTTCGCACGCCAGCAACTCAACCAGTTGCTCCAGGTTACTGGTAGTAGAGGCATGGTGCTGAACCAGTCTCTTGGCCAATGGTCCGATATAACCTGCATAGTCCTCACCCATTTTTTTGAGCATTCCGTCGTCGAAGGTACGGACCTCGGTAGTGCTGGCCACTGTTGCGGGATTGCTGATTTGAGTGGCGTCAATGCGGGTGCCGCTAATCATTTCCCAGCGTTTGAGGAACTCTTCGCGTTCCCCGGGTTCGGGGATTTCCTTCGAAATCGAGTTGACCAGTTCGTTTGCTGGTGTATTCGCGGGATCATGGGCAACCATGATGTTCCTGGCGATGGGCCCCACATAGTCGATCAGCAAGTTGGTCAACGAATCCAGTTCTCCAGGGTTGGTCGCGAGGGACCTGGATTCCTCGGGCGTCTGCGTTGTCTGGGGCGCCAGGCCTGCCCGGCTTGATTTCTGCACCACTGTGATAGCGTCGTCCGCTGTAGTGGCGGTCGCCGCTTTGAGTTTTGGCAGCACCTCTTTTATGCCCTGCACAAATTCACGGGCGCTTTGATATCGCTCCGCCTGGGTAGCCGACAGCCCTTTCTGCAAGACAGGAATCAAGGCAGTCGGATAGAGGATCGAGTAGTTTATGCGGTTATTCGGCGGTAAATTGCCAATTTCAGGCAGACTGGAACGCGGTATGGCGGAGCTTTTCGGCAGTAAGGCGAGTAAATCGAGAAACACCATCGCCACCGAAAACAGGTCGGCGCGGGCATCCACTTTCAATCCAAACATCTGTTCGGGTGCCATGTATTTAGGAGTGCCGACGATGGCGCCGGTCATCGTCAGATCCGGGCTTTCAGCTACCCGCGCGATACCAAAATCCGCCAGCTTGATACTGCCGCCTTCTTTCAAAATCATCACGTTGGCGGCCTTGATATCGCGGTGGACAATGTCCATTTGATGCGCCACATGCAATGCCTTGAGCAATTGCGAAATGATGGACAGCGACTTTTGCAGGCTAATGCCGCTAACTGATTTGATAATATCCTGCAACGATGCCCCTTCGACAAACTCCA
>JBLHLN010000256.1:0-3899 GCA_047620565.1 Woeseiaceae bacterium | reverse complement strand
TCGTTACCGCCAGTTAGTCGCCAGAACTAGCCTGAGAGAAAAACTCCGCGGTGAGCCTGATAACTGAGGTCACTGCGCAACCGCGAACGACCGAAGTTGGCCGACTTTTCCCGTTAAGAATCTCCTTAACGTAGCTATTCTTAACTTCCCGTTAGCCCTCCCAACCGGACATTTTCCGGGATCGGGTTAGAATCAGGCTTTAGGGCCGAGACGACCCGAAGAAGTCCTTCGTTAACCGTTAATATTCGAGGCGTTGCATAAACTGGGGATACAGTTGCAGAAGACGCTAACCTTTGGTCAGGTACTAGAAATCACTGCCGGTATCGGAGTTATCGCCGGAATCGGTCTCCTTGCTTTCGAGCTCCATCAGAACAATGAGCTACTAGAAGCGGAGGTTTGGTATAACCATCTACAGGCCCGCTCCGACGTAGTAGGGCAGCTACATCAGAACTCCGGTCTAGCGGCGATTTTTTCCGAAGCGAGCGAAGGTAAGCCTTTGACGAGTACTGAACAGATGCAGCTCGATTCTTTTTACTCCGATATGTTTGTGGCGTGGGAGTGGGAGTTCCAGGAGGGGCAGATCGGTTCGCTCGTAGTACCTGTCTGGGCCTACCGACAGTCTTGGAACGAATACCCTTTGCTTTCGGAAGCCTGGGGACAAGCTAGACCGTATTACTCCTCCGCATTCCAGGAGTTTATGAGCCAAGAAGTAATCGGTGGTCTTGAAGTATCAGATGACCGCTAATGTCCGGAAGCAGCCGTCGGCTAAAAGTTAATATGCAAGGGCATTCATAAGATGGGAGGAGCTCAAGGTATCCCGTGGCCACGCCTGCTCGCGGAGAGCATAGCTATCGTTGGAAGTATTCTCCTGGCCTTCGCAATTGATGCTTGGTGGGAGCAACGGAGCGAGAATGAGCAGGCGCAAATATTGCTCAGCAGCCTCTATTCGGATTTTCGAGCCAGCTCGGAAGAGTTAGAGATTCAGCTCGCACGTAACAAGACCATTCAGGAGTCCTCAGCCGAGTTTCTTCGTGAGATAAGAGAATCGGAGTTGGGCGCTGAGATCTCTATCCCGATGAGGGTGTTGATAGCCACCATGGGGTCACCGACGTTTGGTCCAACCGCGTCATCTGTGGATCTCGCTTTTTCGTCGGGGCGCATAGAGTTAATAGAGGATGCAGCGTTGCGAGCCGCTTTGGCTGCTTGGCGCCAACAGATCGAAGACACAGCCGAAGAAGAGATTCGCGTACAAGACATAGTTACGCACAGGCTAATCCCGGAGCTTTCTACTCAAGTTAGGTTAGGCGCGTTTGAAGTCGATGCTGTTCTATCAATCAGCGCGGACCAGAATCCTGGAGGGGAATACGACGAGGAAGCCCTGCTTCGGGTCTCTTCAGAACTTGAAGGAATCATGTCGCAGCGCGTATTTCTCGGGACGATTGTAGTAGCGAATCTGACCACGACCGGAAAGCTGCAAGAACAGGTCTTGCAGATGCTCGACGACTACGTTAATAACTAACGGATTATCTACTTATGGCCGGAAGGAGTCTCAAGTTAACATCTAATATGCATGTAAGCGCAGATCAACAAAGGACACAGGGGAAGAGATGATTAAGCTAGTGTGTGTTGTGCATAAGCGAGCTGGTATGAATACGGATGATTTTCGGCGGTATTGGCGTGAAATTCATGGGCCGATTGCCGCCAGGATACCCGGCCTGTCTGACGTCAGCGCCTATGGGACAGATATAGCCCTAGTTTAAGAGAGTGTTTTTGTTCATCCTAACCAGAGGAGTTGAGATGAGACAGAAACCAGCAGGACGGCAATCGTCGTCAGAACGCACCATTAATGACATCAAACGCAAGACGCGTAAGCAATACAGTGCGGAGGAGAAGATCCGTATTGTGCTGGATGGGCTGCGCGGCGAAGACAGTATCGCGGAGCTGTGCCGACGAGAAGGCATTGCCCAGGGGCTTTACTACAAGTGGTCCAAGGACTTTATGGAGGCCGGTAGGAAACGCCTGGCCGGCGATATCGTCAGGCAAGCCAATACGGGCGAAGTCACCACCCTGCGACGTGAAGCTCGAGAGCTCAAAGAAGTAGTCGCGGAACAAACTCTGGAATTGCGCTTGCTCAAAAAAAGCATGATCGGGGATGGGGGCGAGCCAGAATGAGATATCCCGCCACCGAGAAACTTGAGGTCATCCGGCTCGTCGAACGATCACACCTTCCGGCTAAGCAGACACTGGGCATGCTCGGTGTTCCCCGTGCCACCTTCTACCGCTGGTATGAGCGTTATCGTCTTGAAGGGCAGGATGCCCTGAAAGACAAAGCGCCACTGCCGGTAAGGATCTGGAATCGCATACCCGATAAGATCCGGGATCAGTTGCTCGAGTTGGCACTGGACAGACCGGAGCTGAGCCCGCGCGAGCTGGCCGTTACCTTTACCGATACCGCGGGTTACTTTGTCTCGGAGAGCTCGGTCTACCGGCTTCTAAAGGCCCATGATCTGATCACCAGCCCCGCCTTCATTGTCATGAAGGCGGCCAGTGAGTTCAAAGACAAGACGACGGCCGTGAATCAGATGTGGCAGACGGACTTCACGTACTTGAAGATCATCGGTTGGGGCTGGATGTACCTGTCCACCATTTTGGATGACTTCTCCCGTTACGTGATTGCCTGGAAGCTGTGTACGACCATGAAGACCAGCGATGTGACCGCGACCTTGGAGCTCGCTTTGCAGGCATCGGGTTGTGACCAGGCCAATGTCGTTCATAAGCCCCGGTTGCTCTCGGACAATGGCTCAAGTTATATCTCGAGCGACCTCGCTGACTGGCTCACTGACAACAAGATGAGTCATGTTCGCGGTGCGCCGTATCATCCACAGACGCAAGGCAAGATCGAACGTTGGCATCAGACGTTGAAGAACCGGATATTGTTGGAGAACTATTTTTTACCCGGTGATCTTGAAAAACAGATCGAGAGGTTCGTCGATCACTACAATCATCAGCGATACCATGAGAGCTTGAAAAATATCACGCCAGCAGATGTCTACTTTGGGCGTGGGCAATCAATATTAGCCAAGAGAGAAAGGATCAAACGAAGAACCATCGCGAAACGCCGTTTGCACTATCAACGACGCGCCGCGTAACATGAAATTGATGAGCAAAACACTCGCTTAATCTGAAGTTATATTTGTCCCATTTGTTTGACGACGGACAGTGGAGGACAAAGATGAAAATACCGACAACACTATTTGCAACTGCAGTGCTCAGCCTGGCGACACATTGGGTTTGGGCGCAAGGCATGGGCATGGGAGCGGCCAATTTTTCCGTTATTGATATGGATTCAAGTGGCGACTTAACGGCCGCAGAAATTGCAGCACTGCCGTTTATTCAGTCTGATGACCAAGCCTTGGAGATCCTCACGAGCTGGGATACAGACGATAGTGGAACTGTCTCGGAGGTAGAGTTCAACAATCGTCCGGCTATGGGTATGCGGGGTATGGGTGGTATGGGCGGAATGATCTAGCCGGAGGCAGGCCCTCTGCGACGTTGTTGCGGCGTCGGTTCCGCTGCTTGAGCTTGGATAGCTGGCGTTGAACGCCAAGCCGCTTCCGTATTCAATGCGTTATCGCGTACATCACGTAGTTGACCGCGAAGCGATAGGCAAGCGCAGTCATTGGTTCTGGGTACTCCGGAGTATCGGCGTGTTCCCATGCGTCACCGAGATCCATGTTGAAATTGATTGCGACCATTAGTCGGCCGCTATCATCGTAAACGCCCCGCCAGTGCGGTTCGACGCCATCGCTCTCCCAGGTTCGGCCGCTATACAGAAGACGAATTCCCGGTATCTGCACGCGCTGATCCAGGTCGTAGAGCACGTGTAGGACTTCATCGTT
>JBLHLN010000255.1:0-3909 GCA_047620565.1 Woeseiaceae bacterium | reverse complement strand
TGTCGAAATAAGTATCCGCAATATATTGCGCCCGCAACGGATCACCGGGCATTAGCACCGTGGTGGCAAAATCGCCTGGTGCGGCATTCATGTGTTTGGTGGACATAAGCTTCTTGTATTGTTTTGTAATCGCAGAGCGGCTGCTTAATCATTTTGATAGGACTGATATTACCACCTGAAAACCCTCGGCAGGTTGTCTATCGCGACAAAGCGATACAGTATTGTCGTTCCACAGGCCGCAAACGGAAACGTCGATGAGTAACCCCATAGTCAAGCAACGCGATCAGGATGAATTCTGGATTCGTGAGCGTTGTTTTATCAGGGAAATCGTTAATAACGCTGATATCAGGGATTTTTCATTGTGCGAGACCAGGGTGGAGCCCGGCGTCACCACTGAGCTGCACAAGCTCGGCGTGAACGAGTGGTACATAATTTCGCGTGGCACGGGCCTTATGGAAGTCGACGGCGAGAAAGCAGGTGAGGTTTCGCCTGGCGACATAGTGGCAATTCCCGCCGGGATCGCACAACGGATAACCAATAATGGCAACACAGATTTACTCTTTCAGTGCGTGTGCCAGCCACGATTCACGCCGGACTGCTACGAGTCACTGGAAAACGACCTTTAGTCAATCGTGAACCGCAGCACGCTTACAAGACGAAGTTTTTCCAAGGCCTCAGTGGGCGCACTCGCGGTCCTGTCGGCAGCTGGACAAATGGCCTTAGCGGCAACGAAGCCAAAAATCCCCGTCATTCTCGATACCGACATCGGCGACGACATCGATGACACGTGGGCGTTGCTGATGCTGCTGCGAATGCCGCAATTCGATGTGAAGCTGGTAGTGGGCGACTACGGCAACGCCATCTATCGCGCACGCCTGCTCGCGAAACTGCTGGATCGATGCGGGCGAGCCGATGTGCCGGTTGCCATTGGCGTCGATTCGGCCGACGAGCGAGGACAGCAGAGTGACTGGCTCGGCGACTACAAGCTGAATGACTACCCGGGCACCATTTACGAAGACGGCGTGCAGAAGATTATTGAAATCATCAACGAATCACCTGAGCCAGTCACACTACTTTGTATTGGCCCGGTGCCGAATATCGCCGAAGCCCTGCGTCGCGATCCGGGCATTGCTGACAATGCCAGCTTCGTCGGCATGCACGGCTCAGTCTTTGTTGGTTACAACGGCAGCGCGCAACCGGATATTGAATGGAATGTACGCGTTGATCCGCAGTCGCTACAAAAAGTTTTTGCAGCGCCCTGGGACTGCACGATCACGCCGCTGGATACCTGTGGGCTCATTAAATTGCAGGGCGAAAATTACCGTCGCTTGTACGAAAGCAACGATACATGGCTGAAAATTCTGTTTGAAAATTATCGCGCGTGGTTGCCCGGCGCGCCATACGTGGACCCGGATACCGACACCAGCAAAATCAGCACAACGTTGTTTGACACAGTTGCCGTCTATCTTGCGGCCGAACAGGACCTGCTCGAAATGCAGGATGTTCCCCTGCGTGTAACTGATGACGGCTGGACGCTTGTCGACGCTGTTAACGGTCGCACGGTGCACTGCGCGACGGCCTGGAAAGACCTGGCGGCGTTCGAAGAAAAACTGGTTGATATTCTTCTGGGCTGAGAAGACGAATGGCATCAATTCGCAGCTAAAGCCCAATCCGCCCGCAATGCAAATTCATCCCCATATGGCCGGTGCGGATTGATCTTGAGTGACATCAATAACCATGGCGCTAAAGATCAATTTGCACCAACTAATGGCGCAGCAGGTAAGTTCGTAGGCAAATTGGGCTTTAGCCGCGAATACCGTCAGTTACAAACGCTGACTGAAAAACTCTGCCGTGGTCTGCACCGCTTCCTCAGTGAAGTGCGGCTCATCGCTAAATAGTCCCAGCCCATGATCTGCGCCGACCACAACATGACGAATTACTTCGCTGCTGTTTGTCGCGGCAGTTATGACTGATTCCGCGACGGCAGGCAGTACAACCGTATCCTGATCACCATACAAGACCAGTAACGGCGCGGTGATTTTCGCCGCCGACTGCAGAGGATTGCTTTTTTCCATGTCGTCGAAAAAGCGAACGCCCAGTTTTTGATCCTGGCCCCAGGACGTCGTGAACGGCGCAAACCCTTCCCGTGCCGCCTGATCTTTCAGCTCGTCATAGGCGGCCTGTCCACCAACAAATTCAATCATGCTGGACGCACCACCCTGACCTGCCGGCGCCCACGTGCCGATGACCTTGTAGGAATCGTCTGCCCCGGCAGTCAGCAAAGCCAGTCGGCCACCCATACTGAAACCGTGCAGCCCGACTCGTGTGGCGTCGACCTGTGGCTGAACTGTCGCGAAATCGCGCGAAGCCTGAATATCTTCCAGCATGTTGCCGAGGTTGTTGTTCGCAAATGATTCGCTGCTGTCCCCACAGCCCGGAAAATCCATGCGAATTGATGCAATGCCTCGCTGCGCCAGGTTTTGTGCCAGGCTGGTGTAGCCACCGGCCTCATTGCGAGTGCCACCGTGACCGTGAGCAAGAACAACCAATGGGAAGTGGTCGCCTTGATCTGCGATCGGATGCACATAGGTGACCGGTATCTCGACACCGCGCGATTCGACCGTTGTATCCAGCGAAACATAATCGAATGACGAAACAGCATCAGCACTGCCTGACTCGCCGGAATTACAGCCATGCAAACCGAGCGCAAACAGCAGCGCCAGCAATATTCGCACGTTAGCTTGTTTTTTCATTGCGTCGCCTTATTGCCTGTGAAGCTCAACAAACCAATCGTCGCCGTAGCCGATGCCATATTTGTCCGCGAAATTGCCCTGGTTGACGGCAATGCTGGAAACGCCGCTGGAATTAATGAACAACAGGTTGTCACCGACTGCAACGTCGCCGAAAGATTTGCTATAGGGAACAGTGCCCTCCCAAATGACTGTGTCACCGTGACGAATGACAACGTCAAACATGTCGCCAAAGTCTGCAGCGGACTCTTCAAACAGGAAGCGGTCAATGCTGAACGCGATATTGCCAAGCCTGCCGGTGCCACCGGTCACGTTTCCGTATAAGACGCCGTTTTCGATGCTGCCGGACATAGTCGGCAACATAATGACTTCAGGCGCCATGAGTGGCCCGACTTCGGCAAAGGAAATTACGCCTGCCGCCAGTCTTGCGCCGGTGTATGAATAGACGTCACGGCCGTGAAACGTATGCGACCAGTCGCTGCCGGGGATTCTGTTAACTGTCTCGTCGATTTCACGCAGCGCTTCGATTCCGTAGGTTTGTGCGGGCCCGGAAAGAGAACCATTGTCCGGGCTGACGAAATAAAGGCCGTTGCTGGTTTTTAGAACAACTGACTTTCGCGAAGTACCTACGCCCGGATCGACAACAGACACAAAAACGGTTCCTGCAGGCCAGGTCTGGGCGTTATAGGCCATGCTGGCGCTTGCTGCCCTGATGTCATACAACGGAATCAAAGGACGCACATTGTAGACGTCGAGATCCTTGCTCACACTGTATGCGACACCGGTCATTACGAGACCGGCAAAATCCGCCTGTATGAGTAGCGCATTTTTCTCCGGCTCTGCTGCATGAGCGTGATCGGAACCGCTGATGTCGACCGCGCATCCTGAGGCTGCAACCAGTGCGAACAGCAGGAGGGTAGTCTGGAGAGTTTTTTTCATTGGAAGGTTTCCCGCCGCATAATGTGTTTTTGTTTGAAGTGCCGCGCCATCTTAGCAAAGCGGTGAGTTAATATAGCCGTGCCCGCCAAACAATAATCAAATGACAGGGAAAACAATATGCGCGGCCGCATCGTCCAGCAACTCGTGGTTTTTGTGATCGTTTCGGTTGTCGCCCTCCCGCTGCAGGCCAGGCAACAAGTGCGGGAAATTAAAGTTGTCA
>JBLHLN010000254.1:0-3912 GCA_047620565.1 Woeseiaceae bacterium | reverse complement strand
GATCAATACCGAACTCGCGCTCGCGGACCTCGAATCAGTCGATAAACAACTTTATAAAGCGGAGAAAAACGCCAAAACAAACGAAAAGGAAGCCGTGGCGATTCGCGATACTCTGCAGAAAACCAAACTGCACCTCGACCAGGGGAACCCCATTCGCACGCTGGGCCTGGACGACAACGAGAATGAAAGGATCAGGGATTTGCACCTGATCACGGCCAAACCGGTGATGTATATCGCGAATGTTGATGAGGGCGGAATGGATAACAATCCGCATCTTGATGTCGTTCGCGAACGTGCCGCCAGCGAGGGTGCTGAAGTCGTTGCCATTTGTGCAGCAATCGAATCTGAAATCGCGTTACTTGATGAAGCTGACAAAGCGGAGTTTCTTGCCGATCTCGGTTTGGAAGAACCGGGACTCGACCGTGTGATCCGCTGTGGCTACTCCTTGCTCGGGCTGCAGACCTACTTTACAGCTGGCGAGAAAGAGGTCCGCGCATGGACGACCAAAGTGGGCGCGACTGCGCCAAAGGCGGCGGCAGAGATACACACAGACTTTGAACGCGGCTTTATTCGGGCGGAGGTAATTGCCTACAACGACTTTGTTGCCGGCAACGGGGAACAGGGCGCGAAAGAGGCTGGTCGCTTACGCCTCGAGGGGAAGGAATACATCGTTCAGGAAGGCGATGTCATGCATTTCAGATTTAACGTGTGACTGAAGCTGGTGTGGCACTGCTGCGGCGACGCTGAGTCGTTACGACCCCAATCAACAGTACACAGCCGGCCAGGTGAAGGATCATGCCGAACGGTGGCCACAACAGCAAAGTCGCACTCACGACGAGTAATCCGGCAGTTATAGCGCTTAATTTTGCTTCCAGGTGCCATTGCAGCAATCCCGCTAACGCGTACAAGCCGAAACACGCGAATACAAAAACGGAAATTCGTTCTGTCCAGTTCCCGGTAATCAGCGGTGTAAAAGCGAATAGCGCCGGTACCAGGTACAGACCTTTCGCAATTTTCCACGAAGTCAGCCCCGTCCGCATCGGTGGCGTGCCGGCAATGGCCGCTGCAGTGAATGCGACCAGGCAAACAGGGGGAGTGACGTTGCTGTCCTGAGACAACCAGAAAATGATCAGGTGTGCGCTAAGCAACATGCCGGTCACCAGTTCCGGATCAAGCATCTCTTCCCTGACGATCTGGCGCATTTCCGCGGGCATTTCAGCCAGCGCACGCACGGGGTCGCCACCGAAAAGATCGACAACTGCTTTAATGTTCGAGGGCAATTCGGGTGACGACAATGCCTCCAGCATGACAGTTTGGCTAATGAGATCGTACAACGCGGGTGCGGCAAGTGTGGCCAATACGATATATGACGCTGTAACCGGTAATCCCATTCCCAGTATCAAAGACGCGAGCGCAACCAGCACAAGCGTGATTAACAGGCTGCCGCCGGCCCAGTCGACGATCATCACCGAGAACGCATTGCCGAGGCCGGTGGTTGTGACGACATTGACGACAAGCCCAACCGCGATGAGGAGGATCGCCGTTGGCACCATGATGCGGATCGCATCCAGCATCGCATCCATGCAACGTTGCAGGGTCATCGGCGTGCCCGCAAACCAGGAAACAATAATGACGGCGAAAATCGCGAATGTTGCCGAGCGTACTGGCGTGTATCCGACAATAAGAGACGTAATAAGTGCCGCAAGCGGAATGATGAAATGCCAACCGCTTTTCAGCGCTTCAGTGGCCGTGGGTTCACCTTCTTCCACTCCCACTGGCACATTCAACTTTCTTGCCTCTATGTGCACAAAAAACGATACGGTTAAGAAATAGAGTATTGCGGGCAGCACTGAGACGGCGATGATCTGCAGGTAAGGGATTTGCGTGTAACTGGCCATGACAAATGCGCCGGCGCCCATGACCGGCGGCATTAGCTGACCACCAGTCGATGCAGCCGCTTCGACGCCTGCGGCGAATCGCGGCGAAAATCCGCTGCGTGTCATCATTGGAATCGTTATGACGCCTGTGGACACCGTGGTTGCAACTGCAGAGCCGGAAACAGAACCCATCAATCCTGAGCCGATGACAGCAACATGACCTGCTCCACCCTGGTAGCGGCCGGCCAAACTGCGCGCCACCCTGACGATGAAGTCTCCCGCGCCGGACTTCAACAAAAACGCGCCGAACAGTATGAACATGAAAACAAATGTCGAGGATATATTTGCGACCATGCCGAACATGCCATCACCGCTCCAGAAACTTCGGTACAGCACGGTCTCGACGCTAAGGCCAGGGAAGGAGAACACACCGGGGACGTATTGGCCGAGAAACAGAATATAAGAGAGGCTGACAGCTATCAGCATCGGCATGAACCAGCCGGTAGTTCGTCGTGTAAATTCCATCGCGAGAATGATGGCCATTGCTGAGAAAATGAAATCCGATGCGATGAACTCTGACTCTCTTACATACAAAGCATCCTCGAACAGGATGTAGTAGGCCGGAATGGATAAAGCCAGCAATGCAAACAGAATATTCACGGCGGTGCGCCAGCCGCTAAACAGCGCTGCAGCGCCTGGCCGGTGAAACGACATCGCACAAAGTGCGCCGAAGCCACCAAAATGTATTGCGGCAAACCAAAGTTCCGAGACAGCAGTGAACCAGTTATTGTAGACGTGGAAAAGGGCAAACAGGACTACCGCCCAGCGGAATGCTCTGGTATTCATGGCGGAGTCAGTTCAGTCGGTATATCGATGCCCTGTTCCCGAAAATAGCGCGCGGCGCCCGGGTGTAGAGGCACTCCGAGACCAGTCAGGGCCTTCTCAAGTGTCACCTCGCGGGTCGCCTTGTGAATCTCGTTCAGCGAGGCAAGATTATCGAATATCGCTTTCGTAATTTCGTAAACATCGTCGTCCGGAATATCCGCGCGCACCACGAGTACATTCGGATGTGATATCGATTGAATGGTTTCCGGCAGATTTGGATAGGTTCCTCCCGGGATCGTATGTCGCGTCCAAATCGGATAGGTCGCGTTGACCTGTGCAAGTTGTTCGTCTGTAAAGCTAAGTAAGGTAAGTCTCTCACCCACCATTGCAAAGGCGCGCGTAATCGCAGTAACTGGCACACCTGCCGGCACATTCATGCCGACGATGGTGCCGTCCTGGATCGCATTGGCCGTCGCGCCGTAATTCATATAGGCGAGATTTACCCGACTGGCATAGTCAATGCCGAGACTTGAAAGAATATGATCGCCGCTTCGCTCCGCACCCGAATTACGCGCGCCAAGCACGAACCGTTGTCCATCCAGCCGGTCGATTGCCATGATCGAACCATCTCCTGCCAGCTCCTTTTCAAGGACAAAGTGATCGGTGTTTTGCCATAGCGCGCAAATAGTTCGCATCCACGGTTGCGGGCGACTTATAGGCCCGTCACCGTGCCATCCCCAGGGGCCAAAAATGCCTTGAATGATTGCGAACTGAGCCTGGTTGTCACGCATCAGCTTGATGTTTTCCATAGATCCCGCGGAACTAATGGCGGACAAACTCAGGCCTTTCGACTCGTAAAGTTGTGCTTTTGTAATAGTCGCCAGGGCAACTCCAACAGGATAGTAGGTTCCGCCGGTTGTGGCTGTGGCAAGGATGTAGGGGCGATTGGTCGACAGGTTGTCGGTGCAGGCAAAAACCGGCAGACAGCAAATTATCAGCGTGATATTGCGAATTTTCTTCGACATGCTAGTGCCACGCCTGTTGGCTGGATTCAATCCGAAACAAAACGAAATCACGAAGCTGCTGCGCATTTTCGTGGTCGATATAGGGAACTTTAACCGTACCTGATGCCAGGTAGAAACGCATCGTCGCCAACTCCTTGCGCCGCTGAAAAAATGTTTGTGTCACCCCTACTCGCTGCACCTTTCGA
>JBLHLN010000253.1:0-3916 GCA_047620565.1 Woeseiaceae bacterium | reverse complement strand
TACCAGCTAAATTTCATCGATACGCCCGGACATGTAGATTTTTCCTATGAAGTTTCTCGCTCATTAGCCGCTTGCGAAGGCGCATTGCTGGTTGTTGACGCAGCGCAGGGTGTAGAGGCACAAAGCGTAGCCAATTGCGTAACGGCCATTGATATGGGCCTTGAGGTTCTTCCAGTCCTTAACAAAATTGACCTGCCGGCATCAGAACCAGAAAAAGTCATTAGGGAAATCGAGGAAATAATAGGCATAGATGCATCAGGTGCAGTAATGGTCAGCGCAAAGACCGGCGAGGGCATTCCGGAGTTGCTCGACCACATTGTAAAGAATATCCCTGCACCGAGTGGCAGCCCGGATGAACCATTGCAGGCGTTGATTATCGATTCGTGGTTCGACAACTATGTCGGTGTTGTATCGCTGGTTCGTATTGTTAACGGTAGTCTGCCGAAGGGCAGCAAAATAACGGTAATGTCTACCGAGCGCTCCTATGTTGCCGACAGGGTTGGCAGCTTCACGCCAAAAATGGAGGACAGGCCAGCATTGTCGACTGGCGAAGTGGGCTTCGTCATCGCCGGGATCAAAGATATTTACGGTGCGCCAGTGGGTGACACGCTGACCTTAAGTGCGAATCCATGCAGCGTGCAGCTACCGGGATTCAAACAAATCCAGCCGCGCGTGTTCGCCGGTTTGTTTCCTATCAGCTCGGACGACTACGAAAACTTCAGAGAGGCATTGCAAAAACTGCGTTTGAACGATGCAGCACTGCATTTCGAACCGGAAACATCCGCAGCTTTGGGTTTCGGCTTTCGTTGCGGATTTCTCGGAATGTTGCACATGGAGATTGTGCAGGAACGACTGGAACGCGAATACGATCTGGACCTGATCACTACAGCACCTACGGTCATCTTTGAGGTCCTGATCGCCGGCGACAAGCTTTTGTATGTCGACAATCCGTCAAAATTGCCGCCGGCAAATGAAATTGTCGAACTTCGCGAGCCCATTATTACGGCCAATATACTGGTCCCTGAGGAGCACGTGGGTTCGGTAATGAAGCTGTGCAATGATAAACGTGGCGCTCAGAAGCATATGCGCTACCTTGGTGGCCAGATTTCGCTGGAGTACGAACTGCCTTTGGCCGAAGTCGTGCTGGATTTCTTCGACCGGCTGAAATCGGTCAGTCGTGGCTTCGCGTCATTCGAATATCATTTTGAGCGCTTTGAGCCGGCACCGCTGGTGCGTCTTGATACCCTGATAAACAGGGAGCGGGTTGATGCGCTTTCGATCATAGTGCATCGTTCGTATGCCGAGGCACGCGGACGGGATCTTGTTGAGCGCATGCGCAAACTTATTCCGCGGCAGATGTTTGACGTCGCAATTCAGTCTGCGATTGGTAGTCAGGTCATCGCCCGCAGCACAGTGAAGGCTTTGAGGAAGAACGTGACCGCAAAATGTTACGGCGGTGATATTTCACGTAAACGAAAATTGCTGGAAAAACAAAAAGCCGGCAAACGACGTATGAAACAAATTGGATCGGTCGAAATTCCGCAGGAAGCATTTCTCGCTGTTCTGCGCGCCGAAAAGTGAGCTACGAAAATTGAACGTTAACCTGGCATTAATATTGACGGTACTTACCGCGGCGACAGGCGTTGTTGTCGCGATTAATCGCTTTTATTACATGAAAAGAGAAGTTGCCGGAAGCGGGCCGATTCACACAACGCTCGCCGTGGTAATTGAATATTCAAGATCATTTTTCCCCGTTTTACTATTTGTCTTGCTGATTCGTTCGTTTATTTTCGAGCCTTTTCGTATCCCGTCAGGGTCCATGATGCCAACGCTTTTGCAGGGTGATTACATTTTCGTCAAGAAATATTCCTACGGATTGCGCTGGCCTGTAATTGAACAGAAATTCATCGAGCTCGGTGAACCGCAACGTGGTGACGTGGTGGTTTTCAGACTGCCCTCGAATCCCAGCATCAACTACATAAAGCGCGTCGTTGGTCTTCCTGGTGACCAGATCGTCTATGCGAATCACCAGGTCACCGTGAACGGTCAGCAAATGGAGTTGGCGAAACATCCGCAAACGCGCCTGCAGGACTCTGGCCTGGTTTTCATTGAACAGCTTGATGAGCGTGAACACGAAATTCGTATATCACGTCCCAATGACACGTCGACCGAGCGCGTATACCAGGTGCCGGACGGCCACTACTTCATGATGGGCGACAATCGGGATAACAGCCAGGACAGTCGCTATATCGGCGCCATTCCTGAAACGCACCTGGTTGGCGAGGCTGTACGCATTTGGATGCACATGGATGGCCTGGAATGGCCTACCTGGAGCCGAATTGGTACAAAAATTCAATAATGTGGTGCAAGTCACTGATTTAGCCGTTAAAATTGCTAGAATTCCGTCAATACCAGAGCGACTTGACGCAAGTCAATGATTAGCGGAGTGAATCAGATGAACGGTCCGGCCAGCGCTACTTTTGGCTCAGCACAAAAAATCTTACGTGGATTCAATTCGCGCGGCCGCTCGGTGCCTCGTGAAGGTGGTATGACAGCAGTTGGCATGTTGGTCCTGGCTGTCTTCGTCGGCCTTTTCGCTTTCGCCGTAATCCGGCTTACACCTATCTACCTCAACTACATGAAAGTTGCCGGCGTGCTGGATGGCGTTTACGCAGAATTTGACAGTCAGAATCCTTCCCGCGGCGCGATCATTACGTCGATTTCCCGGAGGTTTGATGTCGAAAGCGTCAGTGAGCTAACCTATCGCGATATCAAAGTGAACGTTGCCGATGGCGGATTTCGCGTGACTGCGCAGTACGAGCATACTTCGCCATTTATCAGCAATATCCACTTCACCGTAATCTTCGACAAAGAAGTTCTCATTCGCCGTTAGGCATCAACCGCAGGCGTCATTGGTTCCGTGCCTGAAAGAGGCGAACGTCAACCGATAAAATCACTATAATTGCCAGCCGGATCTGTCGGAATCAGAGCACTTACTGTGGATAAAGCCGCACCGTGGCTAAAACAATGTCTTGACTATGAATTTGTGGACGACGGCTTGTTGCGACAGGCGCTGACGCACAGGAGCGCGTCCGGGCCAAACAACGAGCGCCTGGAGTTTCTGGGTGATGCCGTGCTGCAGGTGACTATTTCGGAATTCGTCTTTCGTGCCAGGGCGGAAGCTGACGAAGGCCAGCTGAGCCGCCTGAGATCATCTTTGGTAAAGGACACAACGCTCGCTGAGATTGCCAGCAACATTGGCATAGGCGAACACATAATTCTGGGCCCGGGCGAGAAAAAAACCGGTGGTCACCGGCGCGCCTCAATTCTTGCCGATGGTCTGGAAGCGCTCTTCGGTGCCGTTTTTCTGGATCGAGGCATCGCCGCCGCTGCAAAAGTGATTCACGCGGCGTTTGCTGAGCGCATCAGCAATATCCCCGACGAGGCGGAACTGCGTGATCCGAAGTCGCGTTTGCAGGAGCTGCTACAAAGTCGAAAACTGGCGTTGCCCGACTATCAGCTGGAAAACACCAGTGGCAAAGCTCACAAACAGGTTTTTGCTGTCAGCTGCAGTATTCCTGAACTTGATGTCAGCACCCCGGGAACAGGATCGACCCGGCGCGATGCGGAGCAGGAGGCTGCCCGGGCGATGCTCGATCTTGTCGCCAGCCGATCGTTGTGAACAGCGAGTCATTTCGTTGCGGTTTTGTTGCGGTGGTCGGCCGGCCGAACGTCGGCAAATCCACGCTCATCAACTGCGTAATGGGTGAAAAGATCAGCATCGTGACGCCCAAACCACAAACCACGCGGCATCGGATTCTTGCTGTAGATACGCATCCCGGTCATCAGACTGTCTATGTCGATACGCCGGGCCTGCATCGCAAAGCCGGCAAAGCGATGAACAAAATGATGAATC
>JBLHLN010000252.1:0-3930 GCA_047620565.1 Woeseiaceae bacterium | reverse complement strand
ACAGAGTCGTTTATTTCTGCGGCTTCCTTCCAGGAAACTACCCGTGTTCTGACGGAAGCAGCGGTTCGTGGCTTGAAAGACGATCTTCGCGGGCTGAAAGAAAACGTCATTGTCGGACGTCTGATTCCAGCCGGAACCGGCTTTGCGCATCACGCGGAACGTCGCAGAACGCGCGAGCAGGATTTGGCTGAGCAGCTGAAGGAGCTCGATGAGGAAGTCCAGGTTATTGAAATAGAAGAAGAAAAGACGCCGGAGGAGCTCATGGCGCAGGTTGCGGAAGAGGTTGCAGCAGCAGCTGCAGCTGCAGCCGACGGACCTGCAGGAAGCGGGGAGAAGCCGACGACGACGGTATAAGGTGATTTGCGCGACTCCGGGCAGGCCAGTCTGCCAACCCGGGGTCACGCGGATTGGCTTGACAGTCGTATCAGGGCATCAATACAATGCCCGCCCTTAACCCAAGGACCAGTCAAAAACCGGTCCTACAATTGAAAGACGAGACTTAAGGTTAGTTCTTTAGTTTCAGGGACTTAAGTTCAGGTCCGTCACACAGCAGGCTGAATCCACGTGGTTCGGCCGTTGGGCGCGCGCGTTATAACGTGCGCTGTTTTTTTTGCATGAACAAATTATTCAACAAACCATAAAGAGAAGGCCCATGGCCACAACGAATCAGCTAGTCCGTAAACCTCGATCTTCGAAGATCGTGAAGAGCACCGTTCCTGCACTTCAGGCAAGTCCGCAGAAACGCGGCGTTTGTACACGTGTGTATACAACGACGCCTAAAAAGCCGAACTCGGCGATGCGAAAAGTCGCCCGTGTGCGTTTAACCAACGGATTTGAAGTCACCAGCTATATCGGTGGCGAGGGACACAACCTGCAGGAGCACTCGGTCGTGCTGATCCGCGGCGGTCGTGTGAAAGATTTGCCGGGTGTTCGCTATCACACGGTGCGCGGCACCCTGGATTGCTCTGGCGTAGCTGATCGCAGGCAAGGGCGTTCCAAGTATGGAACAAAGCGTCCGAAGTCTTAAAGATAGAAAGCAAGAATCGAAATACGGTACGAAGCGTCCGAAATCATAGTTACTGACTTGTTTGTCCGCGTAGCAATATCGAAAAACGCGGTCGCGTTTACAAAATCGAATTTGAGAATTTAAATGTCAAGAAGAACACAGGCACCGAAACGCACCATCCTGCCGGATCCCAAGTACGGCAGTGAGCTGCTGGCAAAATTCATGAACATGATCATGAATGATGGCAAGAAGTCTGTCGCTGAACGCATTATTTACGGCGCGCTCGATCGCATTTCGGAAAAAGGTACGGCGGAAGGAACTCAATCCCTGGAAGTGCTTGAGCAGGCCCTGGAGAATGTTAAGCCCGCTGTGGAAGTAAAATCGCGTCGCGTTGGTGGTGCTACTTACCAGGTGCCCATTGAAGTTCGTCCGGCACGTCGTCAGACGCTGGCGATGCGCTGGATAATTGATGCTGCAAGAAGTCGCAGCGAAAAATCTATGGCGCACAGGCTGGCGCATGAACTGATGGAAGCTGCGGATAATCGTGGCACTGCCGTAAAAAAGAAAGAAGATACCCATCGCATGGCGGAAGCGAACAAAGCGTTCTCGCATTATCGCTGGTAGCCGCCAGGCTGATTTTTTGATCAAGGCTTATCTCAGTGGCACGTACAACCCCCATTCAGCGCTATCGCAATATCGGCATCATGGCGCACATCGATGCCGGTAAGACGACCACGACAGAGCGCGTCCTCTTTTACTCTGGTGTTTCGCACAAAATTGGCGAGGTACACGATGGGGCGGCCGTTATGGACTGGATGGAGCAGGAACAGGAGCGTGGCATAACAATCACTTCTGCTGCGACCACCTGTTTCTGGAGCGGGATGGACAAGCAGTTCGATGAGCATCGAATCAACATTATCGACACGCCAGGTCACGTCGATTTCACCATTGAAGTAGAGCGGTCGTTGCGCGTCCTCGACGGTGCCGTAACCGTACTTTGTTCCGTTGGCGGTGTTGAGCCGCAGACGGAAACAGTCTGGCGTCAGGGCAACAAATACAACGTACCACGCATGATCTTTGTCAACAAAATGGATCGGGCAGGTGCAGATTTCCTGCGTGTCGTCGGCCAGGTGAAAGATCGCCTGGGCGCGAATGCTGTGCCAATTCAGCTGCCGATTGGCGCTGAAGAAAAGTTTGAAGGAATCGTCGACCTTGTGCGCATGAAAGCGGTTTACTGGGAAGAGGAAAATATGGGCACCTCTTTCGAGCTGCGCGATATCCCGGAAAACCTGCTTGCAGATGCTCAGGCCTGGCGCGAGAAAATGGTTGAAGCAGCAGCGGAAGCCAACGACCAGCTGATGGAGAAGTTTCTCGAGGACAGCGAGCTGAGCGACGATGAAATTCGCCAGGGATTGCGTGCCCGGACACTCGAAGGCGAGATCGTCGTCACGATGTGTGGCTCTGCATTCAAGAACAAAGGTGTGCAGGCCATGTTGGATGGTGTTATCGAGTATATGCCGTCACCGGCAGATGTTCCTGCGATTAAGGGCATTCTGGATGACGAGACCGACGGAGAGCGCTGTGCTGATGATGATGCGCCGTTTGCCGCACTTGCATTCAAGATTGCGACGGATCCGTTTGTCGGAAACCTGACCTTCTTTCGCGTTTATTCGGGCGTTCTGAATTCAGGCGACACAATTTACAACTCGGTTAAAGGCAAGCGCGAGCGTATTGGCCGCATCCTGCAGATGCATTCGAACGATCGAAAAGAAATCAAGGAAGTACGCGCCGGTGATATCGCCGCCGCCGTTGGGCTTAAAGACGTTACTACGGGCGACACGCTCTCCGACGTCAAGAATGTCATTACTCTTGAGCGTATGGAGTTTCCGGAGCCGGTTATTGCCGTTGCGGTCGAACCCAGAACCAAGGTTGATCAGGAGAAAATGGGTGTCGCGTTGCAAAAGCTGGCTAAGGAAGATCCGTCGTTCCGCGTTGCAACGGATGAAGAGTCGGGCCAGACAATAATTTCCGGCATGGGTGAGCTGCATCTGGATATCATCGTCGATCGCATGAAACGCGAATTCAATGTCGAAGCAAACGTTGGCAAGCCGCAGGTTGCTTATCGCGAAACGATTCGCAAGACGGTGGAGCAGGAAGGAAAATTCGTCCGCCAGTCAGGTGGTCGCGGACAGTATGGCCACGTTTATCTGCGAATCGAACCGCGGGATCCAGGTGAGGGCTACGAATTTGTCAACGCTATTGTCGGTGGCGTAGTACCGAAAGAATACATTGGTGCCGTCGACAAGGGCATTAAGGAGCAGATGGAAAACGGCGTTGTTGCCGGCTATCCGGTTGTTGACTGCAGGGTCACACTGTACGACGGCTCTTATCATGATGTTGATTCCAGCGAAATGGCGTTTAAAATTGCCGGCTCAATGGGATTCAGGGAGGGCGCGCAAAAAGCGAGCCCGGTATTGCTCGAACCCATTATGAAGGTCGAGGCCGTAACGCCGGAAGATTACATGGGTGACGTCATGGGCGACCTGAACCGACGACGGGGATTGCCGCAGGGTATGGATGATTCACCATCAGGAAAAATCATTCGTGCTGAAGTGCCGCTTGCCGAAATGTTTGGATATGCCACAGACTTGCGCTCGATGAGCCAGGGTCGTGCGACATACTCAATGGAATTCGAAAAATACAGTGAAGTTCCGCAGACTGTCGCGGACTCGGTGATGAAAAAGGCGTCTTGAGTACGTCATTTTTACAATCAACTTAATTACATTTAATTACCAGCGAGATTAGGTCATGTCGAAAGAGAAATTTGAGAGAAACAAGCCACATATAAACGTAGGCACGATTGGTCACGTTGATCATGGCAAGACGACACTAACGGCAGCGCTGACGAAAGTGATGGCGGAGAA
>JBLHLN010000251.1:0-3941 GCA_047620565.1 Woeseiaceae bacterium | reverse complement strand
ACGTCAGCAGGTAATCCTGTATGCCCATATCCAACAAACGCATGATGCTTCCTGGCGCATCATTGGTATGCAGAGTCGACAGGACCAGGTGGCCGGTCAAAGCGGACTGGACGGCGATCTCTGCAGTCTCACTGTCTCGCATTTCACCGATCATGATGACATCTGGATCCTGGCGAACAATGGAACGCAGCGCATTTGCGAAGGTCAGGCCAATTTGCGGTTTGACCTGCATCTGATTGATACCCTGAATGTCATACTCGACCGGATCTTCTACCGTAATGATCATTCGCTCCGGTTGGTTCAGGTGACGCAAAGCAGCGTAAATCGTCGTTGATTTACCGCTGCCGGTCGGACCGGTGACCAGGAGAATTCCATGCGGCATCGCCAATATATCGAGCATGGTCTGTTTTTGCCGGGCATTGAATCCAAGCGGGCCAAAATCGAGCATGATGTCGCCACGCTGTAACAAGCGAAGTACTACGCTTTCGCCGTGCATCGTTGGTACTGTCGACACCCGAATATCGAAATCATTGCCACGAACACGCTGTTTGAATCGACCGTCCTGAGAAAGGCGTCGTTCGGCGATATTCAGATTAGCCATAATTTTGATGCGTGATATTACGGCGGCGGCCGACTGCACCGGTGGCGCATCGACCTCTCGCAACAAGCCATCTATGCGATACCGGACCTTTAGCTGCCCTTCAAACGGTTCGACGTGAATATCTGAAGCGCCGGATTCCGCCGCCGTGCGAATAATGTGACTTACCAGTTTGATGATGGGCGCTTCGCCCGCAAGCTCCTTGAGCTGTTCGACATCATCCATGAACTGAGCAGACGGACTGCCGGTGTGACTTGACTCGCCCGACTCACCTGGCGCGTCTAATTGTTGGGTCAATGCGCTTTCTATTTCAGATAGAAGTCCGAGGCACGCGATAATCTTTTTGCCGCTGAATAGCTTTATCGCGTCATGCGTAAACTGGTCCTTTGGGTCCGCCATGACCACGGTAAGTTCGGTATCGTTCTCATCGAGCACCAGGAGCTTGTTTGCTTTGAGGAAATTCGCAGAAATCGGATTGGCGGACGAGTACTCGTCGGGGAAGTCCTGGTGTTTCACCAGTTTTACATCGAGTTGTTCCGCCAGACATTCTGCTACGTCCTGTTCGGACGCCAGTCCAAGTTTTACCAGAATCAGGCCAATCTTCTCCCAGTGTTTTTGTTCGCGCTGTAATCGTAGTGCACGCTCAACATTAGGCGGATCAAGTTTCCCGGCGTCGACCAAGTAGCCACATATCGCCCGCTGTTGTGCTTCGTTTGCGGCAACGAAGCTGCCTGACTGTGGTTGCAACTGTGCGAGATTTTCCATCGGCCCCTTGATCCTTTTGTTACCAGCGATCATCGGTGTTGGCCACGTCATTTTGACCAATCATACCGTTGACATGATTGCGCTCTGGAGGATGCAATTCGCCCGTCAGATTTACAGTCCTCCGCTGCGCAAATCCTTTCGATGCTTTGTAGATTCCTCATTAATAATATAGAAATCGGTGCGCACTAAGAATGATCGGTAGTTGTGGTTGTGGCTGACCTATATAGGGGGAATTTCGGCACGAAACCTGATCTAAAGTCGGGTACCCCGTAGATGGCCCGGAGAGTAGGCTGCTTGTAGGGAACTGCGGTCAAATAAAAATGAAAATTGTAACTTGTCGTCTGGTACTTCCAGCTATCGTAATTTTAGCGGTGACGGCGTGCGCTACATCTCCAGCAACAGTCGTTGACGATTCACCCAGCGCGTTGACTGATAGCGACAGTCAGGCGTTACAAACAGAATCCCAATCGCCTGTGGTAGCAGCACCAGAGCCGGAAAAAAGTATCGCACGTGAAACTATTTCGCTCGGCTCAGGTACGTTCGTACAGGCGTCAAACGGAAGTCGTGGCAATGTATTTGCCTCGGATGAAGGGGTAACACTGAACTTCGAGAAGGCAGATTTGAGAGAATTCCTGGGCGTGATATTCGACACTATTTTGCACGAAAATTATTTCGTCGATCCCCAAGTCAAGGGATCCGTAACTTTGCATACCACGAAGCCTGTTACACAGGCAGCAGTACTGCCGATACTTGAGACTGTGCTCGAGAGTAATGGCGTGGCGATGTTATTGGACGATGGGATTTTCAAAATTGTACCGCTGGCAAACGCCGAAGGCGCTGCGTCTTCGCCCACTGTCGGGCGTTATGCGTCAAGCCGCTCCGTCGGCTACGGCATTCAGGTGGTGCCACTCGAGCACGTCTCGGCCAGCGAGATTCAGAGTATTCTCGGGCCATTGGTGCCTGAGGGCAGCACGTTACGGGTTGACGAAACTCGCAATGTGTTGATCCTGTCGGGGCCCCAATATCGTATCGATGAACTATTGGCGACAATCAGGACCTTCGATGTTGACTGGCTGAGTGGCATGTCGTTCGGCATGTTCACGCTGGAGTACGCCGATGCTGCGACGATGGTTGAAGAGCTAAAAGGTATCATCGGTGGCAACGGAGCGTCGCCTCTGGATGGCATTGTGAAACTGATGCCGGTCGAACGCCTGAATGCTGTCCTCGTGATCGCACACAGGCCAGCCCATATTGCCGTCCTACAGAATCTTATCGAGCAATTTGACCGGGGTGTTGAAGGTGCCGGCGGGCGTCGGCTGTACGTTTATGAACTGGAAAACGGTAAGGCGGTGAATATCGCAAGGTCGCTGCAGGCGATCTTTGGAACATCGGACGATAGTCGCGAAGCTGACCGTGCTCCCAGAATTACCGGCAGCGATGTTTTTCGCAATGCTGACGAGGTGACACGTAGCGTGCCATCTCCTAGTTCGCCGAACAACATATCATCCAATGCATCTCAAGGGTCGAAATTTGGTAATTTGACAGGAGATGGCGACAGCGGCCTGCTTGCCGATAGTCAGGGCACAATAAAAATTATTGCCGATGAGGATAATAATGCACTCCTGGTGCTGGCAAGCCAACAGGATTACCGCTCTATTGAGGCGGCCATCCGGCGACTGGACATAGCACCACGCCAGGTCTTGATCGAGGCGACCATTGCTGAAGTTACTTTATCGAACACCCTCGATTACGGTGTGCGCTGGTTTTTGGAAAACAGCGGCAGCGAACTCGGATTTAACGCGCCGGTACCCGGTAGCGCATCCGGCGCCGGACTGGCATTTGCATTCTTCGATCAGGATAGTGACCTGAGCGCTTTTTTTGATATCCTGGCGACCGAGTCGTCCGTTAAATTTCTCTCGACACCGCAGGTCATGGTGCTGGACAACCAGACTGCAACGATCCGTGTCGGAGACCAGATTCCGGTGACGACGAGAAGCTCACAAAGTACGACGAATCCCGATGCACCTATCGTTACGGAAGTGCAGTTCCGCGATACCGGTACGCTTCTCACGGTGACCCCACGCATTAATGCCGGTGGCCAGGTCATTCTGGAAATCAGTCAGGAAGTCAGTTTGCCCGGTACGGAGCCTGCCGTAGGTGGTGGCGGCAACGTATCGATTGCACAACGGACCATTAACAGCAGCGTTATCGTACAAAGCGGCCAGACCGTGGTTCTTGGTGGACTGATTCTTGAGAACACCAATGAGGGGGTGTCCGGAATCCCGGGGCTTATGAGTATTCCATGGTTGGGTAAACTCTTCAGTACGACGTCGCAAGACGTGTTTCGAACGGAGTTGATCGTTACTGTAAGCCCGAGAGTCATCGAGAATCAACGCGCTATGCGGCAAGTTACTGAAGAGTTGCGCCAACGCATGCAGAAAGCCAGTCAGTATGAGAGTACGGTGAACCAGGTCTCACCGGACTCCTAGTTGACTTCGAGCGCACAATGACGAGACGATTTTGGCGATTCTCTGCGGTTGCGCTCTTCGGCATTATTGTTGTTGCGGTAACGCTGGCT
>JBLHLN010000250.1:0-3972 GCA_047620565.1 Woeseiaceae bacterium | reverse complement strand
CAGTATGCGGCAGCCAGACTTGCAAGACGGGGAATGTCCGCTGCCAGGTGGATTTCTTACGTAGGTACCCTTGCCGTAGTCGGCATGTTCGTCCGAAAAAACACCATCCAGCACCAGAAATTCTTCGCCTTTTTCATGCTCGTGACGAGAGAAGGTACTGCCTGCTGCGTAGCGAACAAGACTCGTTGCCCGCGCTACTTCGTCACCGATTCTGTCCAGCATTAGCCTTTCGACGCCTGCCGCAGGCGACTTGATCCAGCCATCATCACTCGGAACGACTGTCGCGATTTTGGAAAAGTCAGCATTAATGCGCATCAGCAGATTCTAAACGGTACGTTTCTCGTGATAGCCATAGGTCTCAACTGGCTGACGTATACGCATGCGTAGAGACCAATGCCGAAACTCTCAGCCACTGTGCGGAAACTGGCTATGCTCCAGCTCCAGGCGCAGTAGCGCCTTTTTCGTCGGTATGCCTCCACCAAATCCAGTCAGGTCGCCGGAGCTGCCAATTACCCGGTGACACGGGATTATGATTGGCAACGGGTTTCTGCCGTTGGCAGCACCAACCGCTCTGACGGCTTTCGGTCGACCGATTCGCTTCGCGATATCTCCGTAAGAAGCCGTGGTTCCATATGGTATTTTTTGCAATTCATCGAGCACCTGCAATTGAAACTCTGTGCCATTCGGACTCAGTTTCAAATCAAATGACTGCAATTCGCCGGCAAAATATGCGCCCAGTTGCCTGCGCGCCTCGGCGAATGGTTTGTCGGAATAAATCCAGTCAGCTTCCGCTTCGCGACGCATTGACCCTTCGGGGAAACCGATCATGTGCAAAGCGTCTTCATTGCCGGCAAGCAACAAGTCACCGATTGGTGTTTCAAAATAACAGTAATACATATTTCTAACCTCCGGAGCCCGGCAACGAGCTCCATAACAACATGGCGGCATAGGCGCGCCATGGCCGCCATTTCTCCGCCCGCAACAATAATTCCTTCGGCGTTACCCGTTCGGGGTAGTCGATTGCCTTAATTAGTCCAAGATCTGCATGCGGAAAAGCATCAGGATTTTTCAATGCGCGCATTGCAACGTATTGCGCTGTCCACGCGCCAATTCCGCGTATCGACATTAGCGCAGAACAAAATTCATCGGGATCCTGTGCTATATCAAACTGCAGTTTTCCACTGGATACGGCCGTTGCAACACTGCGAATTGTCGCAATGCGGCTGCCAACAATACCCATGTCATTGAATCTCGCACGCATGAGTTTTTCAGGCGTCGGGAAAATTCGCTTTAGTCCGTGCGTGGAACTGTCGCGCGCGGTCCTCAAGGGCTCGCCATAGCGATCAGCGACGCGGCCAGCGAGCGTGGTCGCGGCCTTAACAGATATTTGTTGGCCAAGAATTGCTCGCACAGTCAGTTCAAAACCGTTCCATGCACCGGGAACCCGGACACCCTCACAGTTCGACAGCATCTTTCGCAAGGATTTGTCCTGGCCAAGTGTTTCGCCGATTTCCGATACCGGCGCGTCCAGGTCAAATACTTCGCGTGCGTTTTGCACCGTTTCAAACAGCGCGTTGGTATTGACGCTGTTTAGCGTAAGCGACAAATACCCGTCGCGTTTGTCCGGGCGAATTTCGATCACACCGTGATCGTGGTCGTGAGCCACGGTTCTTCTGTAGGTGTCACCATCGACAACTTCTACACCAGGGGTTGCACGATCAGCAAAAAATGCCAGCATCGAATTCCAGCTGAACGGCGCGCGGAATGGTAAGCGCACCGTGAGGGTTGCAGTCCTGTTTGCTGACTCCTCCTCGTCACCAGACTTGCGCAAGTCTCTTGGCGACCGGCCATAGGTTCGCTGAAAAGTATCATTGAAGCGGCGGATGCTACCGTAGCCGGCGGCAGCGGATATGTTGCTCATTGGTAGTGTGGTTTCGTCGATCAGACGTTTAGCAAAGTGCAACCGTTGCGTATGTGCGACCGCCAGAGGTGACGCCCCGAGGTGCTTTGTAAAAAGCCGCCGCAAGTGCCGGCTTGTTACACCTAGTCGTTCCGCAAGATGCTCAACATTGCCATCATCAAGCGCACCACCCGAGATCAGCCGCAGTCCGCGGCGAACGGTGGTAGACGTGCCGCTCCATGCCGGCGTGCCCGGCGCCGCCTCCGGTCTGCAGCGCAGGCACGGCCGGAATCCGGCCTCACCCGCAGCAGCAGCACTGGGAAAGAAGCGCACATTTTCGCTTTTCGGTGCGTTTGCCGGACAGATGGGCCGACAATAAATTCCGGTTGTCCTTACACCGATATAGAATTGACCGTCAAAGCGAGAATCCCGCGCCAGTCGTGCTCTTTCATAGATTTCGTCTTGCAACATGTTCTGATCTCTTCAGGCTGGAGACCAGTATACGCCGCATCCTCCGGCCAAATAGCCAGAATCGGACGTCTATGAAAAATACCCGTTGCAGGCTAACGAAGCCGGTTTATTTGTCGATGCCGCCCATACACATGTATTTAATTTCAAGGTAATCATCCAGGCCGTACTTTGATCCTTCGCGTCCCTGGCCTGATTCCTTGACGCCGCCGAATGGCGCCATCTCGTTCGAAATTATTCCTTCATTGATGCCGACAATGCCATATTCCAGTCCCTCAGCAACACGCCAGACACGACCGATATCGCGAGTATAGAAATAAGAGGCCAGGCCAAATGGTGTGTCGTTGGCCAGCGCAATAGCTTCCTCCTCTGTTTTGAAGCGGAACAATGGCGCGACCGGACCAAAAATTTCCTCGCGAAAAACCCGCATCCCGTCATCGACGTTGGTAATAATTGTCGGCTCGATAAAACAACTGCCCAGATCCGAACGACCGCCGCCGGCCGCGACGTTGGCGCCCCTGCCGACTGCATCATCAATAAATTCCAGCACGTCGTTAGCTGCGCCTTCATTGATCAGTGGTCCCATCGTGACACCATCAACAGTGCCATCTCCCAGTTTCAGGTCTGCCGTTGCCGCCACCAGGCGTTCTGTGAACTCGTCGTAAATTCCGTCCTGTAGCAGAATTCGATTGGCACAAACGCAGGTCTGGCCAGCATTGCGAAACTTGCAAATTATCGCGCCCGCTACTGCAGCATCAAGATCAGCGTCGTCAAAAACTATAAATGGCGCATTGCCGCCCAACTCCATAGAGGTACGCTTCATGGTGGCGGTGCAGGCCGCGGCAAGCTGTTTGCCAACCGGCGTCGAGCCCGTAAACGTCAATTTGCGAACGGTCGGATTAGCCGTCATTTCTGCGCCGATTTCCGAGGTTCGCCCGGCAACGATGTTGATCACTCCGGCAGGGACGCCAGCACGTTCGGCAAGCTCTACAAATGCAAATGCTGAAAGTGGCGTCGCATTGGCGGGTTTGCAGACGACGGTACACCCTGCCGCGAGTGCCGGGGCTATTTTCCGTGTCAACATCGCGTTCGGAAAATTCCATGGCGTTATGCAAGCGACAACACCGACGGGTTGCTTAATGACGACGATTCTCTTGTCATCCGACGGACCCGGAATAGTGTCGCCGTAAATTCGCTTGGCTTCTTCGGCAAACCATTCAATGTAATTCGCGCCATAGGCAACTTCACCACGTGCCTCGGCGAGCGGCTTACCTTGTTCCGCCGTCAGAATGTGCGCCAGATCTTCCTGCGCATCCATCATGAGACTGAACCATTTGCGCAGAATCGCAGCTCGATCCTTGGCACTGCGTTTGCGCCAGCTAAGCTGCGCGGCGTCGGCCGCTTCGATTGCTCGTCGGGTCTCTGCGCCACCGCAGGATGCAACTTCCGCAATCGACTTGCCGGTGGCCGGATTCGTTACTGAAAACGTGCTGCCGTCATCACCATCGACCCATTTGCCGTTGATATATGCCTGGGTTTTTAATAGTGCTTTGTCTGTAATGTGCATTTAGCCACGGCTCCTGGATCATCACGGTTTGCTGGGG
>JBLHLN010000249.1:0-3976 GCA_047620565.1 Woeseiaceae bacterium | reverse complement strand
CCGCGGGTCAAAAAATGCGACCAGGAAAAAGAGAATACTCAAGACAAGGTAAGTGCGAAATGGCGGCATGAATCGCACCCGGCGCCCTTCCAGGTAGTCGCGAGTCAGTTTTCCGGGGCTGGTTACCAGTGGAATGAGCGTGCGCCAAACCCTGGAATCAAGTTCCAGCAGATCACCAAATGCGTCCTGCACCAGTTCCCAGATGCTGATCAGCCTGCTGCGAGAGCGCTGACCGCAACTGCCACAATACTGACCGCTGAGCGCGGTGTTGCAGTTGAGGCAGATCTCGATCGGCCTCAGCGTTCCATCGATGACATCTGTGCTATGTAGTATTCGACGGCTGGCAGAAAACCTGACATCGAAATGTTCAACGGCCGACTGCCGCATAATGTCGGCGGGACCCGCGAGGTATTGTTCCAGGTCCGCTTCGCTGTCGAGGTAGTAGTGAACTACCCGTTGCGGCCGGCCATTTTCGTCATCGTCGGCCGCAAACACGCTGGCCCTGGCGAAGCCGGGAATTTCCAGCATTTCTTCGACATGATTTACCAGCCAGGCATCGAATTCATCGATGACATCGGGATCAACGCTTAACGTGACCTCGTATATTGGTCCTGTACTTTCCGACATGACTCAGCTCGTCTCTAATTGTTTTTTTTGCTGGTCTTCTCTTTGATCAATTTCTCTTTTGTCGTTTTCTTACCCGATGTCTTGCGCTTTGTTTTTTTCCTGGCGGTCTTGTTGGAAGTCGCTGCAACTGACGGCGATGAATCGACAGGGTCATTCGGCTGGACTGAAGGAGACGTCGTTTTCGCTCCGAGTCTACCGATTTCGTCGGCTGCGAAATCGTCGACGGCAAGCAGAGCAGATAACTTCTCGTGATATTCGCTGAGCTCGCGAGCTTCCGTGGCACTGATAACTTCTGCTGCCTTCGCTTCGGCAATCTGGAAGCCGAGGTACTCGGAACGAAGCAGGCCCTCCTTGTGCGCCTGACGAAGTTTTTGTTCGAGCGGCGCCAGTTTTTCAGAGAGTTGCAGTGCTTCCTGCAATAGTCCGAGCGGGTTATTAGGTAGCAATGTCGTGAATGCCTGTTCGCTCAATCGTTCACGTGTCTCGCCAGTTTTTGTAATCGATGCGACGATTTTTTGCCCGAGCTCATCGGCAGGCGGGAAATAGGTGCGGCCGCGCGGAAAAATAACGCGCCGTAAGATGAATGCAACCGGTCTGTTTGGGAAGTTGAGGAGAAAGCTGTGCAATTGCTCTTGCGCGTTATACATGAGCGTGCGTACGGACCATTCAACCAGCGGCAGGTCGGACGCGCGCCGACCCTGGTTTTCAAAGTGTTTAAGCACTGTTGATGCGAGGTACATGCAGCTCAGGACATCGCCCAGCCTTGCTGACAACAGCTCCTTGATTTTCAGCTTGCCTCCCAGCGTCAACATTGCGAAGTCTGTAGCCAGCGCGAAGGCTGCGCTGTAGCGGTTGATGTTCTGGTAGTAACGTCGCGTCGGAGTATTCAACGGGACATTGCTGAAGCGGGCATGGGTAAGAGCGAGGAAGAAAGCGCGTGCGGCATTGCTGATCGCATAACCAATGTGTGAGAAAAGTGCATCGTCGAATTCAATCAGGCCACGCTCAGCATCCTCGTCCCGGGCTGCCTCCAGTTCACGCAACACATAAGGGTGGCAGCGCATTGCGCCCTGACCAAAAATGATGAGGCTGCGGGTCAGAATATTGGCGCCTTCGACTGTAATCGCAATCGGCGTTGCCATGTAATTGCGGCCGATATAGTTTTTAGGGCCCATCATGATGGCTTTGCCGCCATGCACATCCATCGTGTCGTTCGCGACTTTGCGGCCAAGCTCGGTGCAGTGATACTTAAGAATGGCTGACGGCACCGCCGGTTTTTCTCCCTGGTCAATGGCGCCGGCCGTTACGGAAACGGCGGCATTCATTATGTAGGTGTGGCCGGCAATCCGTGCCAGCGCCTCGCCGACGCCCTCAAATTTCGCGATTGGCAAATTGAACTGCTTGCGTAATTGCGTGTAGGCACCGCTTGCATAAGACGCTGCCTGACCGCCACCAGCTGCCGTTGAGGGCAAAGTGATTGCTCTGCCGACCGATAGCAATTCGACCAGCATTTTCCAGCCTTTGCCGGCGTTCTCCTGGCCGCCGATAATGAAATCCAGCGGTACGAACACATCCTTGCCCGACGTTGGTCCGTTCTGGAACGGTATGTTGAGTGGGTAATGCCGGCGTCCAATGCTGACTCCGGGCAGGTCCGTCGGTATTAATGCAGCGGTTATGCCGTACTCATCGCGCTCGCCGATCAGGTGATCAGGGTCGTAGAGTTTGAAGGCCAGGCCGAGAACGGTGGCCACAGGAGCAAGCGTGATGTAGCGCTTGTCCCAGTTCAGACGAATTCCGATGGTCTGTTTTCCCTGCCAGCGATCCTTGCAAACGACGCCACTGTCAATCAGCGCCGCGGCATCAGAGCCAGCTTGCGGGGACGTCAGCGCAAAACATGGAATCTCTTCGCCGGATGCAAGACCCGGGAGCCAGTGTTCCTTTTGTTCGTCTGTTCCGTAGTGCAACAGGAGCTCGGCCGGCCCCAGCGAATTTGGCACGCCGACGGTCGATGACGCCGTAGCGTTGCGGCTGGCAAGTTTGGTAATGACCATCGCATTTGCGTACGCGGAGAATTCGAGGCCGCCGTATTGCCTGGGGATGATCATCGCAAAGAATTTGTGTTTCTTTATGTATGCCCAGGCTTCGGCGGGCATGTCGCCTCGCTCGTGCGCAATATCCCAGTCGTCAAGCATCGCGCAGAGTTCTTCGCAGGGCCCGTCGATGAATGCCTGCTCTTCATCCGAAAGTTTTGGCGCCGGATACGACATGAGACTGTCCCAGTCCGGCATTCCCGAGAACAGCTGGCCGTCCCACCAGACGTTGCCGGCTTCAAGAGCCTCCCTTTCTGTGTCGGACATTGAGGGCAGCATGGTCCTGTAAGTTGCCAGTGCCGGCCCGGTAATTTTTTCGCGCCGAAATTCGAGCAGGTTCGGGACGACCATCGCTGCGAAAAAGAGCCAAAGCACGAGCAACCAGAGAAAATGCCAATCGCCATAGAAGGTGTACGCGAGCAGCGCGGCACACGCAGCGACTGTCGAGGTAAGCAGGTTTATACGGTTATAGGCAAGGTAGAGGCCACCACCGAGAAACAGCAGGAACCAGCAAAAGCCAAGCAGAAAAGCAGACACCCAATTACACCTCTGAATTTTATCCGGGTCACAGCCATACGGTCATTTGACGCACACTGGCATGACCTCTGGAACCCTATCACCGGGGGGGTAATGGTGCCAGACCAGGCACGGACGACGCGTGACCTGAATCTCAGCCTGGCCCCACCGGCACTGAACTTACGTCTAAAGCAGCGATTCTATTGCGGCGCGTTCGCCCCGAAGCTCCGCCTCGGTGGCGGCCATGCGCTCGCGACTGAATTCATTGACATCAAGACCCTGGACGATTTCATACTTGCCGTCTTTGCAGCGCACCGGGTAGGAATACACTATGCCCGCTTCGATTCCGTAACTGCCATCGGCTGGAATTGCCATGCTTACCCAGTCGTCGGCCGGTGAGCCGAGCGCCCAGTCGTGCATATGATCAATGGCTGCGGACGCTGCCGACGCTGCGGAAGAGGCGCCCCTGGCTTTGATAATAGCCGCGCCGCGCTGTTGTACGGTCGGAATAAATTCAGCGCGTATCCAGCTCTCGTCGACGAGTTCGCCTGCCGCGATGCCGCCGACTGTGGCGTGATGAATGTCCGGATACTGAGTCGCAGAATGGTTGCCCCAGATGGTTAGCTGCCTGATGTCGGTGACATGGCTATTCGTCCTGGCTGCCAGCTGCGCAGTGGCACGGTTGTGATCGAGCCTCGTCATTGCCGTGAAATTGGCTTTGTCGATGTCCGGCGCGTTGCTAC
>JBLHLN010000248.1:0-3999 GCA_047620565.1 Woeseiaceae bacterium | reverse complement strand
AACATCGGCGTCTTGGCTGGAATAATTTTTCTGGCGTTTGAATTGCAGCAGAATACTGTTGCGACACGGCTCGAAGCTGCGAGTAACTTTCAGAGCAGCTTCAACTCATTAAACAGGTAGCTCATACGCTTTTCTCCCGGAAGGCGGCCACGAACATAGCATTTGTGTTGAGCGATTGGGAATATTTCAGGCCTTGCCTGCGACCCTATATTTATTTCCAGAATTCGATGTTCTGATCAGGTCCGGCTTCTATCCCGAACTGCTTCGAAAAGTCATCCTGATTGATTGCTAGTCCGATATTCAGAATATCGTTCACGTATAACGCCGGATCGCCGACCTTGACGCCGCCAAAGGAGCTGACAAAGCGAACTTTCTGCTCGAAAAGTGTTTCTTCCCCCGAGGATATTTTCACCCAGACGTCGTCACCAACGTTTATATCGAGCTGATCAAACATATCGCTGCTGATATTGGTCCATACGTTGCCGTAATGCGCATCCAGAATCGGAATATTACCTTTGGCCCTGCCATCGGCCAGGACGGCTTTGCTGTACGCGATCGCAACCACCGAACGATCGAGCACAGGCCCAACCTGTTCATAGCTGATTGCGCCGGATGCCAGCCGCGCGCCGGTATAGGCGTAAACATCACGGCCGTGGAAGGTATGTGATTTTTCGGAACCTTTCAGGCGATTCACGGCCTCGTCGATTTCACGCAACTCCGCCGTGCCCAGTGTTTCTGCAACCAGCGTTAGTGATCCATTGTCGGGGCTGACGAAGTAGTGACCCGAGTTCGTCTTGAGCACCACCGAGCGTCTGTCGGTTCCCACGCCTGGGTCAACCACAGATACAAACACCGTACCCGGCGGCCAATACTGGGCCGTCTGATCCAGTCGGTATGCTGCCTCCCAGATATCGAACACCGGAATTTCATGAGTAATGTCGAACATCTTCAGATCTGGCGACACGCCGAATGCGACGCCTTTCATAGAGGCAACAGCAGGTTCCTCCAGGCCAAAATCGGTAAGAAATACCAAGGCGTTCTGCGACCAGGCCGCCTGGGCCGAGCAGAAAAACAACAAACCGATACATACAATTTCTGTCTTTGACCTGAACATGTTTCCTCCGTTGGTTCGTCTATTTCGATAGTCAGGCACAATATCATGCACGGATGAGTAAATAGATAAAAAACAAGACGGCTGGTACCTGGTGCCAGACCGCGTGGATAACGTAAGTTATGTATTGCTGGCGTTTTTCTTTGTGTGGGTAATTTCGCTGTTTCCACTTCATAAACTAATATGAATCCCAAATAAAAATGTCAGTGTTGCTTGAAATATATTGGTGTGCGTTTTACCTGGAAGTGCTGGAATATAATCGTGCCGCGCAACGGCCCGGGAAATAAAGTAATGAACGTACCAATGCCTTTTGTCGCGGCGACGCGAGCGTTTTTGTCGAGTACCAATGCGTCGATCCGTTTCTATCGGGCACCGGCGCGGGTCAACATCATTGGTGAGCACACGGATTACAACGATGGCTTCGTATTGCCCGTCGCAACGAATTTGCATAGCTGGCTGGGATTGACGCCGCGGCAGGATCGCATAATTGAAATTCACTCGGGAAACGTGAATGAAACCGAATCATTCAGCCTGGACGAGCTGCAACCGCGTAGCGACGTCGACTGGATCGACTATGTGAAGGGTGTTGCCGCAATGCTCGAACGAAACGGATTACGGCTCCGCGGTGCCAATATTCTCATCGATAGCGAAATTCCCCTTGGAGCGGGACTTAGTTCGTCCGCCTCGCTGGAAGTCATTGTCGCTCGTGCTTTGCTGGATCTTGCAAACCTGTCCTTGCCGGCTGCAGACCTTGCCCGACTTTGCAAGCAAGCCGAACACGAATTTGCGCATGTGCGGTGTGGCATCATGGATCAGTACACAATCGCCTGCGCGCGCAGAGATTTCGCGATATTGCTCGACTGCCGATCGCTCGAGGCGACCGAGGTGCCGATTTCGAACGACATTGCATTTGTCATCACCGACAGCGGCGTCAGGCACCGCCTGCCGGACGGCGATTACAACAGCCGCGGGTCCGAGTGTGCGGCCGCAGTGGAAAAACTTCGTGCTTTTGATGCTGCGGTCGAGACCTTGCGCGACGTGACTCCCGATATGCTTACAAAAGCGGAGGCGACTCTTGGCGATGTGCTGTTTCGCCGCTGCCGCCATATCATCAACGAAAACGATCGCGTGCAGCAGGTTGTGGATGCTTTGGAGCAGGAAGACGTCGTTCGCATCGGTGCCATGCTCACGGCATGCCATGCGAGTCTTCGCGATGACTACGAGGTCAGTTGCGAGGAAATCGACACGCTGGTGGAGACGGCCAACGGTTGTGACGGTGTACTCGGATCGCGCATGGTCGGCGGCGGTTTTGGTGGCTGTGTTTTGTCGGTAACTACGAGCACATATGCCGAGCGGGTCAGGATGCAGATAGGTGAACGCTTTGCCAAAGTGGCGGGCGTGATGCCCTGGCAACACATTGTTGAGCCGGCCGATGCCGTGCAGGAGGTCTTGTCACCGTGAGGAGCGCAATGCCCCCATCGAACCCTTTATTTCGAGAAACCAGCGAAGCACAGCTCGCAATTTGCTTTCCTCTTTGCGCGTGACTAATCTTCGCTTTTGCGACGATCCCGGGTTTTGATGCCATGCTTGAAAACGAACAACAAATTCTATACGTCTTTCCGGGGCAGGGGTCTCAATACCCGGGTATGGGTAGCGACCTTTGTCAGGAATATGCTGTCGCCAGAAAAATATATGCACAGGCCAGCGACGTTCTTGGTTTCGATATTGCGGAGTTGTCCTTTACCGACCCGGAAGACAAGCTTAATCAAACGCGCTTTACGCAACCTGCCGTGCTTACCCATTCCATTGCCTGCCTAGAGGTTTTCAAAGAGTTGTCCGGTGATCGTCTGAAGCCAGCTTTGACCGCAGGACACAGTCTTGGCGAATACTCGGCACTGGTTGCTGCAAAGGCTCTCAGTTTCGAAAACGCTTTGAAGCTGGTGCAGAAACGGGGCGAGCTGATGAGTGAGCATGGCGAAGGTGAGATGAGTGCATTCCCGCTGGATCTCGATACTATTCGACCCATTGCCGAGCGACACCACTGCGCAGTTGCTGGCTGCAATCTGCCTGAGCAGACGGTCGTTGGCGGTCGGGGTGACGACCTGGCATTGGTGGAGCAGGAGGTCAAAGATAATTTTGCGAGAAAACGCCCGATGCGATTGAAAACCGAGGGCGCATTCCACACCTATTACATGGTCAAGGCGGCGCAACTTTTCCAACCATCGCTGGAAGCAGCCAGCTTTGATTCACCTGAAGTCCGGGTAATGTCCAACTTTACGGGCGGCTATCATGAAGCGGATCCGGTAGATATCAGGGCACGATTGTTCTTTCAGTTGTTTAACCCGGTGCTGTGGCACTCGAATCTTCTGACGGCGTTCGCTGACGGGGTCGGGACGATCATCGAATTCGGTGGTGGTATTGGTGCCGCCGCGGAGCCTGAAGGCAAGCGACCGAACCTGGAAGGTATGATCAAGAAGGCCATGCATGCTGCCGGTCACGAAGCGAATTACCTGTCAGTGATAAATAAGCAGTCCATCGAGAAGACAGCGGATTTCGTGAACAATCCTGACTGAGCTTGGTTTCCTTGTGTGGCCAATCAGGTCGGCTCCACCGATGAGCAGGAAGATGCCAATTCTTTCTCCATGACCGTCGCTGTGCGTTATTTATCATTGAGGGACCGTTTCGGAAATTTAGCTGAATATCGGCTTTTAGACGGTTAATTCAGGGGGAAACTGCCATTCCCGTCTCTCGACCGGCCCCGTGCGCCATGTGAACCATGTTTTGTTGCCAGATGTGATCCCGGTCTCAGTTTCACTGCTTGCTAGTGACGAATAATGGTTTCCTGCCGGGTTGGCAAGTTCGCGAACGTGCGCTCTTGCGAAACCCAT
>JBLHLN010000247.1:0-4005 GCA_047620565.1 Woeseiaceae bacterium | reverse complement strand
AAAGTGCTGTGATCTGTTGAAAGCCGACGGGCAAATGCTTTTACAGGCGATCACGATAGCCGATCAGCGTTACGACCAGTACAAGACCAGCGTCGACTTCATTAAGCGATACATTTTTCCTGGCGGCTGCCTGGCATCGGTCACCGACATGTCCCGTACCATGACCAGGCATACAGATATGCGCGTAATTCATCTGGAGGATATCGGACCGCATTATGCGACGACGCTACGCCATTGGCACGATCGATTTTTCGCCCGCATTGAAGACGTACGTAGGCTTGGCTACTCGGACGTTTTCATACGTATGTGGCAGTACTACCTTTGTTACTGCGAGAGCGCCTTCATCGAACGAGCAACAGGCACCGTGCAATTGCTCATTATGCGACCCGGTGCGCGCCGTGTGGGAGTTCGATACTGAAGCATAACCGAGTCAAAGACGAAACCGGAAAGTTCCACCACCTACCGATGCTTGGCATTGCACCGCAGGACTTATACGGCCAACGGAGTAGGTAATGCGTAGCTTTCGAGCGGGGCTTGTCCCGGGTACAGGCACAATACAGCCTTCGGCAGGACAACGGCATACGCGTCATCAATCGCGGCTTCGATGCGAAAAAAGGACAGTGGTCGGAATCCGAGGGCAAAGCCTACTTCCTGGGGGATTCGGATATCGGACGCCTCAAGGTCTCTTTTTTCGGGCCGTTCTACGGTGCTTACAACATTGTGCACCTGGACCACGAGGAATACCGTTACGCCATGGTGATCGGACCCAGTACCCGGTATTTGTGGATCCTGGCGCGGGATCCACAACTCGAGCCGGCCATCGTGGACCGGCTGGTTGCCAAAGCTAAGGCCCTGGGATTTCCCGTCGATGAACTGATTTTTCCCGAGCACGATGGCACAACAAATTGAACCAGTTCCTACCCGGCGCCCGCTGCCGATCCCAGGCAGTGCTTCAATAACAATTGTCGTTGGGTACCAACGGTTTTCATCTATGAGAAGAATCGTCGCCGGGAATTTGCCGCGGTCGCTCAGCAGGCATCCCATGTAGCCGAGAAAGAGTTTGTTCTGCGTGAATAATGCGTGATTGCGTTATGAGAGGTTGTGCATTGTAAGGCATTTAGTGCAACGAGCGCCCCGACGATTTACCTTCAATAACAACGAAATACGTTTCATCTACCTAACTTCGAACCGTGTACTTATTGAGTCAACATCATCGCTGGCACAGCGTACCTGCTAGCTCGGTCGGGAGTTCGACAAAACGAGAGAGCGTTTTGGACGCCGCAGGCGCCCCGCAGGGGTGAAGATCGCCGAGGGGCGATCTGAATCAATCTCTCCGGCGCGCGCCAAAATACAGGAACCCAACGGGTCCCTATTTCCTGGCACGGAAAATTCGAACTGTGCAGCCTGCAATGCTGCGCTCGACAAATCGCCTCTATTCAGGAAAAATGTAAATACAGCACGTTTGAAACCAAAGGTAAGAATGCAATGAAATTTACGAGTGAGATCTCAGACAACACTAATAACTGGAAATTCACGGTTGCTTCAATCGTGTTGCTCACAATCCTGGCAGTCTCGCCTCGGCAGTCAAATGCAGCTGATCTTGACTGGACAATCGCGCCTTATCTTTGGCTGTCGGATGTTGGACTGGACGTCTTCGTGAATAGCGACCCGACTATCGGTATCGATGTCCCGTTTAACGATCTGGTCGACAAACTCGACGGTGCCTTCATGGGTCATGTCGAAGTGAGCGGTGAAAAATTCGGTGCGTATTTTGATTCGATCTTTATCAATCTGTCGGACAATTCGGTGGTCTCGGTCGGACCCGGCGGACCGATTCTTGGCGATCTGACGATTGACATGGATCTTTCGATGACGGTGCTTGAGCTTGCCGGATTTTACAGGATGGGCAGCCCCGAACCGGGCTCAGGTGCGTTCGATATTCTACTCGGTGGACGCCAGGTCGATCTTGAACAGAATCTGAATATCGTATTGCCAGGACCTGGTGCTACACCTTTAGACGGAAAAATCGACATTTCAGAGACTGACATGATCGTCGGTGGTCGATTTATCGGTAAGTTCAACGAAAGATGGAGTTACCGGGTTCGCGCTGACTACGGCACTGGTGGCACAGAGGGTACAGTCAATATGGTGGCGGCCGTTGGATATACGTTCGGAAAGACCGGTTTGTTTTCAATCGATGTTGGCTACCGCCATATGGACGTCGAGCTAAAGGACGATTCGGACGGGAGCGTTACTGAAACAGAAATGACGATGTCAGGTCCGATTATCGGCTTTATATTTACATTCTGACTGCCGCGGGAAAACGTCGAACGACCTGAGGCGACGTCGGTGGCCGGTGCCCTATTTCGGAAACAGCATTTGCAGCTGCAGTCGCAGTTGCCAGTCGGCACCGAATTCCGGTGTCTCGACATTGTAATAGGCTGAGGCCTGGGCGTTGAATGATTGCTTGCCGATACGAAAAATCTTACCGACACCGCCGCCGAACGGTACCGTCCAGGTATTTTTGCTGTCAGCCTCCCAATTGGCCGTGATAATCGGCGCTGACGTGAGATACCAACCGTTGTCCAGGTTGTAGTTGACGAAATATTGCCAGGTGAAAAAATTCACATCCTGATCACCGGAACCGGCAAACGACCAAACGTTGGAAAACAGTGAGCCGATTACCCACTTGCCTGGCATGGTCAGGACGACCACCGATGGCCCGACACTCCATTTGTCATTACCCAGTGCATCGTCTGTTGCCGTGGGCATGACTAATGCCCCGCCCACACCCCAGATCCATTTTCCCGAATCCTTGGGAGCCAGCCAGCCAGTAAAAGTGATGTCCCCCAAGCCATTCGTGCGGCTCTCACCAGGGGAGACGCCCGGCTGCGAAACCACAGGAACGATGGTGCGGGTAATAAAATTCCAGTTCTCGCCGACAGGAAAGGGCCAGACCGGCTGAATATTGAGAATATTCTGCGTGTCGTCCCCTGGGCCGATGCCAAAATTTGTGTTGTTCTGAAATGGCAGGCTGATCATGCTGGCTAACGGATTCTGAGTTGCTTTGGCGAGTTCTTCCTCGCTCTGTTCCTGGCCATGGCCAGGCCTCACCATTACGAGTGTGAGGATTAGCAGAGCAGTAGGGACAGTTTTGTCGGTCATGATTTCAGTTACTCATTTTGTGTGTGCAAAGAAAGCCACGCGTCGATCAGGTGTGCTTACCGACCTCCCAGCCAACTTTTTTCAAGTGCTTCTCGCCAGCTTGTATAGGCAAGTCCTCAAGCGCCGATCCCATCGAGTCGTTCCAGCGATTTAGAAAACCAAATAGTGCGATGACACCCATGATCTCCACAATATCTTCGTCTGACCAATGCTTACAAAGGTTTTCGCCATGTTCTTCGGTAACGCCGTTCGGAACCTCCGCTGCGGCAAACGCAAAATCCAGTGCCGCTTTTTCAGCGTCACTAAAGTGTGGACTATTCTCATAGTCGAAAACACCGTTCAGACGATCTTCTGATGAACCGAATCGCTCTGATCCCAGGATCGTGTGCGCCTGGCAGTATCGGCAGCCGGAGACCATGCTGGTGATGTAGCCAATTAAACGTTTGAATTCCGGCGTCACTTCTCCGTCGCACTTCATGACGGCAATGTTCAAATCAGTAAACGCTCTTGCAATGCCTGGTCGTCGTGACATTGTTCGCACGCTGTTCGGCACAACACCGAGAGGGCCTTTGAAAAACTGAACGTATTCGCGGAGTTCTGCTTCAATTTGTTCTTCGTCCAATGGTTCGACGACAGGCATTATGGATTCCTCATTTCTGTGTATTTGAGCGAACGACATAGTACGTCACTGCCGTCATATTCGACAATGATTCGTGACGCTTGCTTGCAAATACCTGCTCTGCGACTATCGACCGTCGTATTGAATCCGGCAAAGGCATGAGCATGTTTGACCCTATGAAGGCCATACTCGTCAGATTAGTGCTGTTGTTTATGGTCTGC
>JBLHLN010000246.1:0-4023 GCA_047620565.1 Woeseiaceae bacterium | reverse complement strand
GACCGCGAAGGTAGACAGCGGCCGCGCCTGATCAGCAAGCACATTCATCAACAGGTTGGCGGGTTCGCCGAGGAGGGCAAGCGTCCGCAGGGTTCCCGCGGTAACCACGATCTCGCGCTCAAGAAGAATTGCGCCGGGGTTGTTTACGGCGGTCAAAGTTACCTTAACCACACCATTTGCGGAGTCAAGGTATGGGCTCAATTCCTTGAAGCCAAGATTGGAAATTACCGGGCTGGTAAAGTCGTCGTCAAAATAGACGTCGGCATTTTCCGTTCCCACGCCGGCGTGATAAAGGCGAACCTGAGATGCAAAACGGGGGTCCGGGAGAGGCGACTGAAACTCCTGGGCGGTTATCAGGCTGACAGCAACAGGGCTGGGAATTGTGGGATCCGCATCGAAAATTGCGATTAGCGGTTGATTCCTCACGCCAGTGACGATGGCGCCCGACAAATAGAGAATATTAGTGGGATCACCGGCCGGCGTGATAATAATTTCGTAGACCCCTTCCGCAAAGTCTGTCGGCGGTAGCCGCTCACCATTCGCCAGTGTGCCGACTGCATTGCCCAGCACGGGGGGGGTGCCCGGCGGCACAAAATAAACGTCGACATCGCCAATAGCCGGGGAAAAATTCGCGAATGTAACCTCCACGACAGTCTCGGTTTCGGCCCACTCACGTTCCGCGTCCTCCCACTCCAGGACGACCGGATTGTCGATTGACCCGGTAACGATCATGGTGTGCAGCATATCCGCATTGACCTTAAGCGGATGAGTCAGGAATCGGACCAGGTCTCGTTCTCCCGGCGACGAATACTCAAAATTAAAGTTGTAGGAAAAATCATCATATTCACGAAATCCGACCACGCCCTTGTAGGGCAGGTTGCCAATGGCGCGTTCTTCAATGTAAAAAACGATATCGGGCGCGTCGACAATTGCCGCGATGCCTCTCATGGATCCCTTGCCCGTCGGGGTTGGGCGGCTTGATTCCGCGCAGCTACTGACAAAGATCACGGCAAGAATTATTGCTGCGATGCCGGCTAGTCTGCGAATGCTGTTGGTCATGCTTTAATTGCTCATTATGCTGTCTGGGTTGCGACCGAAACGATGGCCGCAAGTTTCAGATTTAAATAGAAAATTTGCCAATGGTGGCCGAGATCAGCTGGCAGCCTCGTAGCCAAAAACTGATTTCACTTCAGTGAATTCGTCCATTCCATGGGCGCCCCATTCGCGACCGTTGCCCGATTGCTTGTAGCCACCGAAGGGCGCCATTGAATCCAGCGACGCGTTGTTGATATGCACCATGCCGGTCTTAAGTCTTGCCGCGACCGCGCGGGCACGATCAAGATCTGACGACGACACATAGCCGGACAGTCCGTAAGGTGTGTCGTTCGCGATGTTTACAGCGTCCTCTTCATCGTCGAAAGGCATGATCGATAACACCGGGCCGAATATTTCCTCACGGGCAATGCTCATGTCATTTGTTACATCGGAGAAAACGGTTGGTTTGACGAAGTAGCCTTTGTCCAGGCCATCAGGTCGGCCAGTGCCGCCTGCAGTCAGTGTCGCGCCTTCGTCGATGCCTTTCTGAATCAGGTCCTGAATCTTGTTCCATTGCAATTCGGAAACGACCGGGCCCATGCGCGTTCCATCGCCCTGCGGATCGCCTGGCGTTGTCGTTGCCGCCCTTTGGCTGGCAATCTCAGCTGCCTCGGCAACTCGTTCACGCGGCACCAGCATGCGTGTTGGCGCGTTGCAGGACTGGCCGGAATTCTCGAAACAATCACTGGCGCCACGTGCGACAGCTTTGGCAAAGTCCGCATCATGCAGAATTATGTTTGCCGATTTGCCACCCAGTTCCTGCGCGACTCGCTTTACGCCCGGAGCCGCATTTTGCGCGACAGCAACCCCCGCGCGAGTTGAACCCGTAAATGACACCATGGCGACATCCGGGTGGCCGCTCATTGCGGCACCAACGGTCGGCCCATCGCCATTGACAAGGTTGAATACGCCCGCCGGCACGCCTGCATCGTGCAGCACTTCGGCAAAAATCATGGCGTCAAAAGGCGCAATTTCGCTGGGCTTCAAAACCATGGTGCAGCCGGCAGCGAGCGCTGGTGCGACTTTGACCGCAATCTGGTTTATTGGCCAGTTCCATGGCGTTATCAGCGCACAAACACCGATCGGTTCTCTGACGATCCGCGTCGTGCCGTGTCGCTGTTCGAATTCGTAAGTCTTGAGCACATCAATGGCAGTCTGGATATGCTGCGCCCCACTGGCTGCCTGTGCGTATTTGGCCAGTTTCCAGGGCGCGCCCATTTCTTCCATGATCGCTGTAGCGATCTCATCATGCCGCCCGGCGAAAACTTCGAGGATTTTCTCGAGCAGGGCAATGCGCTCATCCGGACTGGTCGCGGCGTAATCCGCTCCGGCGCGGCCTGCTGCCGCAACTGCTTTATCTACATCCGCCGCCGAACCAAAGCTAATATGGCCACAGGCCTCTTCAGTAGCCGGATTTATGACGGCAACAGGGTTTGCCGACAACGGATCGACCCATTCTCCGTCAATGTAGAATTGCAGCATGTCACGCATTTGGGATTCCTTAGTCCTTGCTCGCCGGAAAGCGACCGCGAATCATAGCGCAAACGGACTCCTATTGGGCCAGGATTCGGGCAAAAATGTCCGAATCGGTGCCGGGCCGGTGACAGGAAAAAAATCGCATATGCATGGTCAGGCGGGTCAAACGCCGATAGCATGTCGACTGGCAAATCAGGGATCGAATACGGACTCAGGCATGACATCGGATATTGTTAAAAAGCTTCGAAAAATCGTCGGCGATGCTGATGTGCTGACCGGTGCTGCTTTAGATGATCGGCCAACAATCTGGGACACGCATCAACCCTGTCTCGCGAAAGCAATTGTCAGACCGGCTGACACGGCACAAGTCTCGCAAATCATGAAGCTATGCGACGATGCGGGCCAGAGCGTCGTTCCCTATGGCGGTCTGACGAACCTGGTGCAGGGTTGCCGGACGACGCCAGACGACATTGCAGTGTCGTTCGAGAAAATGAATGCCATAGAGGAGATTGATGTCACCGCACACACGATGACCGTCGAATCCGGCGTCACAATGCAGACGGCACAGGAAAGCGCAGACGCGAATAATTTGTTTTTCCCGGTTGATATTGGTGCTCGTGGCACTTGCATGCTGGGCGGCAATGTCTCTTCAAATGCGGGCGGCACTAAAGTGATTCGTTACGGGATGATTCGGGATTCCGTGCTGGGTCTTGAAGCGGTACTTGCCGATGGCACGATAATCTCGTCAATGAATCGATTTATCAAAAACAATTCCGGATTTGACCTCAAACATCTGTTCATAGGCACTGAAGGCACCCTGGGCCTGATTACCCGGCTCGTGATTAGACTCAGCGTAAAACCACAAACGCATAATGTCGCATTGGTTGCCTGTAACGACTATGCGCAGGTCGTCGAGGTTTTGAACAAATGCAAGCAACAACTTGGAAGTGCATTGTGCGGTTTCGAGGTGATGTGGGACAGCTTCTATCACAGGGTTACGGGACCGGAAGGCCAGCTGGATTCGCCGCTTGACGGCAGGCACCCGTTTTACGCCATCATCGAATCCATGGGTATGCATAAAGAGTCAGATGACGCGCAGTTCCAAGCGGCACTTGAACACATGTTCACCTGTGATCTGCTTGTCGATGGCGTGATCGCCAAATCAGACAAGGAACGCGATGCGATCTGGGGAATTCGCGGCGAGGTCGAATGGCTGGTCAAAGACTGCTACAACTTCGATGTCAGCTTGAGGATCGCCGACGTTGGCGAATATGTGGAAACGATCAGCAAGAAAATCAAGGCAGATATTTCCGACGTCCTGATAGCAGCCTTTGGACACCTTGGAGATAACAACATCCATATTTCGGTCCTGTGTGATGGCAACAAAACGACGCATGCGAAGACCATTGAAAAGCACATCTACGAATCGCTGCGCCCATATCATGGAGCAAT
>JBLHLN010000245.1:0-4039 GCA_047620565.1 Woeseiaceae bacterium | reverse complement strand
AGCGCAATGTGCTGAAGAGCGACTCGGAGCCCGCAAAGACCGAGAAGAAAGAGAAAAAATCCGAGACGAAAAAATCGGACGACAAGTCAGTGACAAAGGCAAAGAGCAAGTCAGAGTCCAAATGACGACTAGTCCAAGAGACAAATTGACCAGGTGACAAATAGATTGAGCGAGACGTAATGAAGCGACTACGACGATATATCGTTGCAGGAATTCTGATCTGGGTGCCGATAGGCGTCACCATATTCCTGTTGCGAATTCTCGTCGGCATCCTCGACAGGTCATTGTTGCTTATTCCTGCGCAGTATCGTCCGGAGGAGATAATTGGCTTTGCCATTCCCGGTCTTGGCATTGTCCTGACACTGCTGGTTTTGCTCATTACCGGAATCCTCGGTGCGAATATTGTCGGCCGAAGTACGGTTGGACTATGGGAGTCCATGCTCGAGCGAATACCGGTGGTACGTTCGGTCTATTCAGCCGCAAAAAACTTCACGGAAATCGTCTTTTCGGATTCCGGTCAGTCCTTCAAGAAGGTCCTGCTGATCGAATACCCGCGTAAAGGCTTGTACAGCCTGGCATTCCAGACCTCCAGCGAACTTGGCGAAGTTCAGGGGCGCACCGGAGGGAAAGTTGTTTGTACGTTTGTCCCGACTACGCCGAACCCCACTTCAGGGTTCATCATCATAGTGCCCAGGGAAGAAGTCATCGAACTCGATATGGAAGTCGACGAAGCGCTGAAAATGATTATTTCCCTCGGCGTCGTGGTGCCAACCTGGCGCGAGGACCAGCTTGGCCAGTTGCCGCTGGAAATGCCGGACGAGAATGCGTCCTGACGCCAGGAAAACCCGGCAAAACCGGCCTGCAAAAGCTGCCGTCACAGGTTGCAGATAGCACATAGTCCCCGTACCATTCCGCCTCCATTTCAGGGGTCAAAACAGATAAAAGCCATGCGCAGCCATTATTGTGGACAAGTAGATGAAAGCCAGATCGGGGAAGAGGTCTCTGTCTGTGGCTGGGTGCACCGCAGGCGCGACCATGGTGGCGTGATTTTTGTTGATCTGCGTGACCGCGAAGGCTTATTGCAGGTTGTCTTTGATCCCGACAGGCCGGAAATATTCGCAGAGGCGGAACGCATTCGGGGCGAGTTCGTTCTGGCTGTAACCGGCAAAGTCCGGCAGCGGCCCGAAGGCACAATCAATCCAAATATGAAGACCGGCCAGGTTGAAGTGCTTGCGCATGAGCTGACCACGCTCAACGATGCGGAAACACCGCCGTTTCATCATGACGAACAGGCCAACGAAGAATTGCGCCTGAAGTATCGTTATCTCGACCTGCGTCGCGAGAATATGCTTGCAAATATGCGCCTGCGTCATGCGGTTACCCGGGCAATGCGAAATTATCTGGACGACAGTGGATTTATTGACGTCGAAACGCCAATGCTGACGCGGGCAACGCCGGAAGGGGCGCGCGACTACATTGTGCCGAGTCGCACACATCCGGGAAAATTTTTCGCGCTGCCGCAGTCGCCACAAATTTTCAAGCAATTGCTGATGATGTCCGGGCTCGATCGTTACTACCAGATTGTGCGTTGCTTCCGTGACGAAGATTTGCGTGCCGATCGGCAGCCTGAATTTACGCAGCTCGATATCGAAATGAGTTTCGTCGACGAAGACGACGTAACCAGTTCGATGGAAGGTCTCGTGCGTGCCTTGTTTAAAGAAGTCATGAACGTTGAATTGCCGACACCTTTTCCGCGCATGACTTATGCCGATGCCATGCATCGATACGGTTCCGACAAGCCCGACTTAAGAATTCCCCTGGAACTGGTGGAAGTTGCAGATCTCATGCAGTCAGTCGAGTTCAAGGTTTTCGCCGGACCCGCTGCGGACCCCGAGGGCAGGGTGACAGCGTTGCGACTACCCGGCGGCGCTGAGTTGAGCCGCAGGGAAATCGACAACTACACCGCATACGTAGCTCGTTACGGTGCTAAAGGCCTCGCGTATATCAAGGTCAACGACGCCAGCGCGGGACGCGAAGGATTGCAATCTCCGATACTGAAGTTTCTGCCTGATGAGGCTGTCAGCGGCATCATGGAAAGAACCGGCGCCGCGGATGGTGACCTGGTATTTTTCGGCGCCGACAAGGCGCGCATCGTCAATGACGCGCTTGGCGCACTAAGAGTCAGGCTTGGCGAAGACAGGGGCCTGGTTGCGGAAGGCTGGCAACCGGTGTGGGTGGTCGATTTTCCGATGTTTGAGAAAGACCAGCACAGCAAACGCTGGAATTCACTGCATCATCCGTTCACCGCACCGGCAACAGATGACCCGCAGGCGCTCAAAGCAGATCCGGGCAATGTCCTGTCACGCGCCTACGACATGGTGCTGAATGGCTCGGAAATCGGTGGCGGCTCGATTCGTATTCACAACAAAACGACACAGGCTGCGGTATTCGAATTGCTCGGTATAAGCGATGAAGAAGCCGAGGAGAAGTTTGGTTTCTTGCTGCGCGCACTTGAATATGGCTGTCCGCCGCACGGTGGCATTGCATTTGGGCTGGATCGAATGGTCATGTTGATGGCGGGCGCCGACAGTATTCGTGATGTCATCGCTTTCCCGAAAACGCAGAGCGCAAGTTGCCCGCTGACCAACGCACCCGGCGAGGTATCAGCAGAACAGCTCAAGGAAACCGGCATCCGTCTGCGTGCACCACGTACGGAGTAGGCTCGTCGCTGAATCTCGCAGACCTGTTTCTGTTCTTGTTGTCATCTATACGGACAACGCTGAAATCCTGCTCCTGAAACGTCGTCAGCCGCTGCAGTTCTGGCAGTCCGTAACCGGATCACTGGAGGCAGGTGAATCACCATTCGCTGCCGCTCAACGTGAAATGGCGGAGGAAACAGGTCTGCTTAACGAAGGCATTTTGACCAATGCCGGAATCACGCGCGAGTTCACCATCGATCCGCGTTGGCGCGATCGCTATGCTGCCGACATAACAGAAAACACAGAACATGAATGGCATTACCAAATCCGCTCGGCAGTTGATATCAGCATTTGTGCAGAAGAGCATTCGGCTTTTCGCTGGTTCACGATCGACGAAGCGATAGAATCCGTCTGGTCCTGGACGAACAAAGAGGCATTGCAAAGCCTGCAGGAAAAATGGCGATAAACGAGACAGATAAAGTCATTTGTCTGCATGGCATGTGGATGCCCGGCAGTGAGATGGCGTATGTGAAGATGCAACTCGAAAACGAGCACGATTTCAGTTGCCGCTTGTTCAGTTATCCGTCGGTAAAATCGACGCTCGACGAAAATGCCCGCCTGCTGGCTGAATATATTGATGGGCAGAATTCGGGCTGCGTACACCTGGTTGGACATAGCCTCGGTGGCGTTCTGGCCTTGCGTATGCTGGCGCTAAATCCGGATGCGCCGGTTGCGCGGGTGGTTTGCCTCGGGTCACCACTATGCGGATCGCGCGCTGCACGCACATTGAACGTGCATGAATGGGGCAACGCGATACTTGGCAAAACTATAACCGCAGGTGTCGTCGATGGGTCGGCCAGCGAGTGGGCATCGCACGTAAGCGGCTTCAAAGAGGTAGGCATCGTCGCAGGAACTGTCCCGCTTGGGCTTGGCCGGCTGGTTGTTAAATTCGACGGCGCAAACGATGGCACTGTGGCGGTCGCAGAAACTCGGCTACCCGGGGCAAGAGATCACATCAGCTTGCCGGTCAACCATACGGGAATGGTGGTTTCGAAAGATGTTGCAGATCAAACCGCTGCGTTCCTGAAGCGCGGCCAATTCCTGCGGGAAGATTGAACAATGTGTGGGAGCGGTAGAATTGTGGGAGCGGCTTCCAGCCGCGAGTTTACGAATCGATGTTTTTCAATCGGTACAAGGCGTCCAGCGCTTCTCGCGGCGTCAACTCATCAGGATCAATGTCGTCCAGCGCGTCGGCCAGTTCGCTGCTTTCAGGTGCTGCCGATGCATGCAAAGGCAACTGCGACTGTGGATGTTCAGTGGACTGGTGTGTTTCAAGTGTT
>JBLHLN010000244.1:0-4045 GCA_047620565.1 Woeseiaceae bacterium | reverse complement strand
GCCGAATTTTGGCTACAAGCATTTTTTGAAATTGTTTCTGAGAAAGGGCCTCGAGAACCTGGATTTGTCCGCCGTTCGCCTGATACTCAACGGTGCTGAGCCAATTTCCTGGGATCTCTGCGAAGAATTCTTACAGGCACTGGCACCATTTGGGCTAAAGCGAAATACGATGTATCCGGTTTACGGTCTTGCTGAGGCGACAGTGGGTGTAGCCCTGCCAGTGCCTGGCGACGAAATGTCCAGAATCTCAGTTGACCGGCACAAGTTGCGCATTGGGCATCCGTACGAAGAATTGTCGCCGGACGATCCTGATGCCGTTAGTTTCGTCAAAGTGGGGCGAGCAATTCGCGACTGCGAGATTCGTATTGTTGACGATGAACATGTACGAGTCAGCGACGGAGTCATCGGCAATATCCAGTTGCAGGGCGGCAGCGTAACGTCTGGTCTGTATGTGGACGACGTCGGTGAGCCGCTGTTCACAGCGGATCATTGGCTGCGTACCGGCGACTGCGGCGTCATTGTCGACGGTGATCTTGTCATTACAGGTCGTGCGAAGGACATCGTTATTATTAACGGACAGAATTACTATCCGCACGACATTGAGGGCGTAATTGCGCAGCTGGATGACCTGGATCTCGGCAAAGTGGTTGTTGCAGGCGTCGGCGGCTCTGGCGGCGCATCTGAGGAATTGCTGGTCTTTATACTTTTTCGCCAGGACAACGAATCATTCCGAGGACTGGCGGACCGGGTCCGCACTATCGTGGGAGAGCACATTGGTCTTGAAGTCGACCATGTCATTCCCGTAAACCGAATTCCGAAAACGACCAGCGGCAAGGTGCAGCGCGTGCATCTCGCAACCAGCTATCTGGACGGTGAATACTCTGCTGTAGTTGCATCGCTTGGCAGTAAGGTAGAAGTGCCGGCTGACGATGACGAGGACCCGCTTGTAAGGGAAATTGAACTCATTTGCAGAGAGTTCTCCAAGGAACGTTTGATCGGCCCCGACGATAATCTGTTTGAAGTTGGTGTCAGTTCTCTTACACTCACTGAAATCGTGCTCGCAATCGAAGAAAAGCACCCTGGCAAACTCGACATTAGCGACTTGTTCGACTACCCGACAATTCGTGAAATAGCCGATTTCATGCGCCGCTAACGGCCGCCCATAACAGGATCCCACTCATGACATGGTCAAACATCGCCGGCACCGGTGGCTATCTGCCGGAACGGGTAATGACAAACAAGGAATTCGAGGACATTGTCGATACCTCGGACGAGTGGATCCGTGAGCGTTCCGGTATCAAGCAACGGCATATCGCTGCAGAGGGCGAAACTACCTCTGATATGGCGCTGGCGGCTGCGACCAAGGCGATTGCTGCTGCATCAATCGAGGCAGCTGATATTGACCTGATCATCATCGCAACAACCACGCCGGATAAAGTATTTCCCAGCACGGCCTGCATCGTCCAGCGACGCCTGGGCGTCAAGGATATGCCCGCATTCGACATTCACGCGGCGTGCTCAGGATTCATCTACGCGCTCGACGTCGCTAATCGCTTCATTAAAACCGGCGGCGCCAGCTGTGCTTTGATCGTCGGCGCGGAGACCTATTCCAGAATTCTCGACTGGACCGACCGTTCGACCTGCGTACTGTTCGGTGACGGCGCGGGTGCAGTCATTCTGCGGGAAAGCGACGAACCCGGTGTTCTGTCAACGCATATTCATGCAGATGGCGCGTTTGAAGACCTCTTGCATGTGCCCGCTGGAATTTCGACGAGCTATGACACAGTCCGTGCTGAGGAAGCCTATATCCAGATGAAGGGACACGAAGTCTTCAGAAAGGCGGTCAGTACGCTGGGATCAATCGCCAAAGAGACCCTCAGCAGCAATAACGTCGACAAGAAAGACATTTCCTGGCTGATCCCTCACCAGGCAAACCTGCGGATAATAACGGCTGCGGCAAAGAAGTTTGACCTGCCGATGGAGCGGGTGGTTGTTACCGTGGATGAGCACGCGAATACCTCCAGCGCATCAATTCCACTCGCACTGGACGTCGCCATTCGCGATGGTCGTATCAAGCGCGGCGAATTACTCCTTTTCGAGGCATTTGGTGCTGGGTTCACCTGGGGATCCGCACTGGTTCGTTACTAGGAATTTGCTCGAAGTAATTCGTAAATTCTGAAGCATGTGGTCAATTTATCCTATTGATGAAAGTGTAACTCTTTGTATTAATTACCTTTAATAATTCTCCGTAGTTCTTGCTAGACTCGACCGCGTCCTAAGAATGCAATCGAATCGCATTCGGTAATTCATAAATATAAAAATAAGGGGAAATGCATGGACACACCAAAAATTGTACGTCTGGTCGCATTGTTGTTTGCTGTGGTTGCAGGTGTTGTCACAATTCCGGAATCCGCGATGATCATCGCAATTCTCGGCCTTGTGGGTGGCTATTTCGTTGAGGAAGACCGTCGCATTCACTTTTTGCTTGCGACGCTAACCCTGGCACTGGTGCATGGCGCTCTCGGACCGATCCCGGTCATCGGTGGCTATCTGACTGATATTCTCGGCAGCATGAGCTCGCTGTTCAATGCGGGCGCTTGCACAGTTATTGTGGTTGCAACCATTGACAGGGTGAAACCCTGATAGCTTTTGACAGGTGTTAAAAACAAGGCCCGCATTTGCGGGCCTTGTTGTTTGTGGCCTGTATTTAAAAACACACCGTAGATTATGTTTATAAAGCACTGATAACTAAGGAAAGTAGCCGAGATAATGTGATGTGGATCACATTCTGGCCGCCTGACTGTCTCTATACTGCGACAGAAGCGTTGTCGGTATATCGCGACAGTCCGGATTCAAGGAAAGAACGAGGTAAAGGTAGCTAGCATGGATAGTCCCTCATCAGAATCGTACGTCTCATTAGCCTTATCGGAAATTCAGGAACGGTTTGTTGAGCTTATGCAAGAAGAGCTCTCCGATTTACGCCTGGAAGACTGCAAGACCACCGACTTCGGTGGAGACCCCTACAACAAGCTCAAATAAGCCCGCTGGTAAAGGTTCCGCGCACTCGCAGTCACGGCACATAGGGTCGTGGGAGCGGCTTTAGCCGCGAATTGAACTAATTCGACTGCAATCCCGCAACTGCCTTATGGGAAGTAAGAATTCGCGGCTAAAGCCGCTCCCACGTTAGGTTGGATCAAATTCGCGGCTGAAGCCGCTTTTGGCCAGGACGGCCTTATGTTGCGCAGCACAGGGATGTGCGAGAGCGACCCCACGAAAGAAGGGTCGCTCTCACCAGAGAATCTGGTCCGTCGGCAGCAGTTATTCAGCCCGGTCCGTTTGTGGGTGATGTCCGGCGAGACCGTGCAGGTTGCGAATCAGCCGCAGTCGCCAAATCCAGAGAACGACCACCAATAGCGCAGACAATGGCAACGCCGTTGCAGGCATTGCAATGGCCACGTAGTCATAGACCCCGTGCAGCAGGGCGGTGACCGCCAGGGCGCCCATGACGGCCTTTACCACCGATTTCCGGGCAAGGTGGGCAGCGCCAATGTAGTAACCCCAGATTGACGCAAATACGATATGAACTACGGGACCGGCAAATCCCCTGGCGATGGCCTCGACCCCCACAAGGTATGGCAAATAGTGCCAGTTCTCCAAGGCGGCGAAACCAAGCGCAATAAAAGACGCATATATGATGCCGTCCAGCGGCTCATCGAACTCGTTGAATCGCAATATGACCAGCAAAAAAGGCACAATCTTGGCGAGCTCCTCGATAAGCCCGATACCGAAGACAGCGTAGAAGGCGAGGCCGATCGGGTTATTCTCGGCAAGCACAAAAGCGTCGAAGCGCAGATTCAGGACACCCAGGAGCTGATAAGCGAGCGTGCCCAGCCAGAACGCCAAAAAACCGAGCAGGAATGCAATAAAGAGGTGTCCGACGGGTTCCGGCAAATGGCGGTCTTTGTAGTAGTGATAGCCGGCCCAGAAAAGCACAGGTAGCACAATTGGTACGATTGCAGGCGCGATGCCAGAAAACCAACTCATC
>JBLHLN010000243.1:0-4058 GCA_047620565.1 Woeseiaceae bacterium | reverse complement strand
GCACTGAGTAGGTGGCCGGCTGCATTCGGAATAGCATCGCCAATGACGGCTGACTCAAGCGCCAACATTGTGCCCGCGATTGTCGCCATGCCTGCAGTCATGACCGCAAACAATTCGCCACGACCAAGCTTGGCTATATAAGGCCGGATTAATAGCGGCGACTCGACCATGCCCAGAAATACATTTGCACTGATCGCCATACCAACCGCTCCGCCTATTCCGAGCGCTCGCCGCAGCAATCCTGTTATGGCGCTAATAATTAAGGGCAGAATGCGCCAATACAACAACAGACCCGACAAGACGCTGACAACCAGAATGAGAGGGAGTACGCGAAAAGCGAGCACGAAACTGCCGCCAGCGATAGTTTCTTCGTAGGGAAGCGCCCCTCCGCCGAGAAATCCAAACACGAACGTCGTACCCACCTCAGTTGATTTCGTTAAAGCCAGGACAGCCGAGTTCATAGCAGAGAACAGGTACTGTGACGCTGGGATTTTTAACAACAATAAGGCGATGAGCAACTGCGCGGCCAGGCCTTTTAAGACGATCATGGGGTTTACGGTCAGTCGGTCTGAGCTAAAAAACCAACAGAGACCAATCAGAACAGCCAGGCCAATGACGCTTTGCAAGATGTGAATGCTAATGTTTAGCTCGGCAAGGAGTGGAATACAGTCCTTATAAGTTTACGCGGCATACCGTTGATAGTCCAAACGGCACTCTTCTTTACTTGCAGCGCGCCTTAGGATTGGAGTGTCCTATAGAAGTCTCGACTCCGGCCAATAAAGACGCATTGGATTGTCAATGAGCAGCTTTCGCTGCAAGGCTTCTGTCGTCGCGATACGGGGAATCATATCAACCACCTGACCATCGTCCGGAATCGCGCTTTGCATATTCGGATGTGGCCAATCGCTGCCCCACAGGCAACGATCGGGATAGTCTGCAACCAGCGGCGCTACAGCACGTGCAAACGCATCCCAGGGCGCACCCGCTGCATCCAGGCGATCCGGGCAGCTTGCTTTGAAGCAGATATCTTCACGGCTATCCAATAACCCGCGTAGCGCTAGCATGTCCACTCCATCAGGACCCTGGGTCACATCCGGACGACCCATATGATCAATGATGATAGGCACAGGAATTGCATCGAGGAACGGCCGTAATTCAACTAGCAGCTCCGCCTCAAAATAAATCACGACGTGCCAGCCAAGTGATTCGATGCGTTTTGCGACCTCGATAAACTTATCTTTTGGCGCGTTATCGACGAGTCGTTTCAGGAAATTAAAGCGCACGCCGCGAATGCCACCCTGGTGCAGCGCTTCGAGCTGTTCGCTAGCGATGTCCGGATCTACTACAGCGATCCCTCGCGCCATGCCCTTAGATCGAGCAATCGCATCCAGGGTCGCCGCGTTGTCGGTACCGTGACAACTTGCTTGCACAATGACGTTACGGGAGAAACCCAAATGATCGCGTAGCGCGAACAACATCTCTGGCGTCGCGTCCTCCGGCAGGTATTTGGCTTTCGCACTAAACGCAAATTGCTTCGCCGGCCCAAACACATGGCAATGCGCGTCGACCGCACCCGTTGGTGGCACGTAGTGTGGCTTCGATGGATGGCTATGCCAACTAACAATGCGTTCACTCATGCAAACACCCGTCCACTTCGATCATGACGCTGACCTCCTTCCTACTAGTAGTCCGCTGAGTTCACCACGACGCGTGGCAGGATTGAAATTCAAAACTGTACATTGATCATAAGAATATGCTAATTCTCAGACATATGGAGACTCCCGGACTCAAACTGCCATCACTCAGGCGCTAGTGAAGCTGGAGTCGCTTTCGATCATCAACTGTTCGAGTGCCAACGGCAGTAACGGCAAATTAAAGGGCGCGGATTGTGACTGAGAACATTGAAAAATATCTCGCAGAGCTCGAGGACATTCCGGGAACGCGAGTCTATACCGGCAAACGCGCGCGCCAGGGCTACTGGATGAATCAGTTTGCGATGAGCTTGATGACGGCTGAGAACCGAGAACGTTGGAAAACCGATGAAAAAGCTTATTTGGCAGAATGGCCTATGACGAACGAACAACGGCAGTCAATTCTCGATCGAGATTACAACCGTATGCTTGATCTCGGCGGCAATATTTATTTCTTAGCCAAACTTTTTTCTACCGACGGTCTGAGCTTTCTCCAGGCCGTGTCTACGATGACAGGTATGAGCGTCGACGAGTATCAGGCAATGATGATTGCCGGTGGTCGCTCACCCGACGGCTTACGTTCGATCAAGGAAGACAACTAACATGGCCAGGATTACCGCGGGCATCGCATCAAGTCACATTCCGGCGCTGGGTGCCGCTATCGATCACGGTAAAACCGGCGAAGACTATTGGATGCCAGCTTTTGCAGGCTACGATTGGACCAAGGACTGGCTCAAGAACGAAGCAAAGCCCGACGTCGTCATTCTCGTTTACAACGATCATGCTTCTGCGTTCGACATGAAAGTGATTCCAACATTTGCGATCGGTTGCGCAGATAGTTTTAACCCCTGTGACGAAGGTTGGGGGCCACGTCAGGTCCCTGTTGTCGAAGGTCATCCGGATCTCGCTTGGCATCTTGCACAATGCCTGGTGCTTGATGAGTTCGATATGACGATCATCAACGAGATGGACGTCGATCACGGTCTGACTGTTCCGCTGTCATTGATGTTTGGCCAAGCCGACGCGTGGCCGTGCAAAGTTATACCGCTTGCCGTCAATGTCGTAACATTCCCACCGCCGACTGGAAACCGATGTTGGGCACTGGGCGAGGCTATTCAACGCGCTGTTGAAAACTTTGCCGAAGACTTGAATGTGCAGATTTGGGGAACTGGCGGTATGAGCCATCAGCTACAGGGGCCACGTGCCGGACTAATCAATGCCGAGTGGGACAATCGCTTCCTTGATCGCCTGATCGGCGACACCGACGAACTACGTTATATTCCGCACATCGAATACCTTCGCGAAACCGGATCCGAGGGTATCGAGATGGTCATGTGGCTAATCATGCGTGGTGCGCTCGGTAAGAAAACCCGATGCCTGCACCGCCACTATCACGTCCCTGCCAGCAACACTGCTGTAGGACATCTTGTATTGGAGCCTGAAGAATGAGAATTGCACTTGCTGGTGCCGGCGCGTTCGGTGAAAAACACCTTGATGGTTTACAGAAAATCGATGGCGTCGAGATCATCTCGGTCATCAGTCGCAGGGCTGAACAGGCCGCTGAGGTTGCTAAGAAGTACGGCGCAAAACACAGTTCAACTGAACTTGAAGACGCGTTGAGTCGCGACGATGTCGATGCCGTTATTTTGTGCACACCAACGCAAATGCATGCGGCGCAAGCCATCGCCTGCATGGATGCGGGTAAGCACGTGCAAGTGGAGATCCCGTTAGCCGATAGTCTTGCGGACAGTCAGGCGGTGCTCGAGAAGCAAAAAGAAACTGGCCTGACCTGCATGGTCGGACACACGCGCCGATTTAATCCATCGCATCAGTACGTACACAACAAAATCACAGCGGGTGAATTCAATATTCAGCAGATGGATGTACAGACCTTTTTCTTCCGCCGCAAGAACATGAACGCAAATGGAGAACCGCGCAGTTGGACCGATCACCTTCTATGGCATCACGCCGCACATACGGTCGATCTATTTGCGTATCAGGCCGGACCGGTAATCAAGGCGAATGCAATCGAAGGACCGCATCATCCGGAACTTGGCATCGCAATGGATATGTCTATCCAGTTAAAAGCGGCAAGTGGCGCTCTCTGCACATTGTCATTGTCATTCAACAACAATGGCCCGCTTGGCACTTTCTTCCGTTACATCGGGGATACAGATACTTATATCGCACGCTACGACGATCTTGTGAACGGCAAGGAAGAACCGATCGATGTTTCGAACGTTGACGTTTCGATGAACGGTATCGAATTGCAGGATCGTGAATTTATCGCGTCGATACGTGACGGCCGCGAACCCAATTCATCGGTTGCACAGGTTCTGGACTGCTATCAAGTACTACACGACCTTG
>JBLHLN010000242.1:0-4058 GCA_047620565.1 Woeseiaceae bacterium | reverse complement strand
ACTGCATACAGGCACAGGCCTGTATGCAGTCAGTCTTGGAGCGGCAACCTGCATTCGTTATAGTGTGCAATATCTCTACACATGGAATACGTTCATGGAATTTCTGTACGGTCTCCTGAATCTCAGCTTCTGGGGCTACGTCGTCACGACATTTATTCTCATCCAGATCACCATGATGGCCGTTACCTTGTATCTGCATCGCGACCAGGCACATCGATCGATAGATCTGCACCCTGTTCTGCGACACTTTTTTCGCTTCTGGATCTGGTGCACGTCCGGAATGCTCACCCGCGAGTGGGTAGCCGTGCACCGCAAACATCATGCCTTTTGTGAAACAGCAGGTGATCCGCATAGCCCGCAGATTTATGGGCTGAAAAAAGTGTTGCTGGAAGGTGCCGAATTGTATCGGGAGGAAAAAAGCAATCCGCAGACCTTAGAAAAATATGGGCGCGGCACACCCGACGACTGGCTGGAAAATAACATCTATCTGCGCTTCCCGTATGCGGGAATAGTGTTGCTTGTGTTTGCCAATCTGCTATTTTTCGGCGTGCCCGGAATTATTATTATTGCCATCCAGATGGTGTCCATGCCGCTTTTTGCGGCCGGTATTATCAATGGCGTAGGCCACCACAGTGGCTACAGGAATTTCGAATGTGATGATGCGGCCAGAAATATTGTTCCGTGGGCATTCCTGATAGGCGGTGAGGAACTGCACAACAATCACCATGCTTTTCCGACCTCCGCAAAATTTTCCGTACGTCGCTGGGAATTCGATATCGGCTGGCTTTACATCACCCTGTTTCGTTTTCTGCGCCTGGCCAGGGTAAATAAAGTTGCGCCGCAGCCGGTGTTGCATGCGCAGCCGGATCCGCAGATCGACATCGAGAATCTTCGCGCCATTATTGTCAATCGCATGCATGTCCTGAGGGACTACACTCGCCAGGTCACGTTGCCGGTTTTCAAATCGGAGCGGGCGCTTGCTGCTGGCGATCGGACTTTGCGTAAGGCAAAAAAACTTTTGGTTCGACGACCGTTGTTACTCGACGAGACGGCAATTTCCACACTGAATAAAATCCTGTCGGACAACGTCGCTTTGAAAACCGTTCACGAGTTTCGCGAGAAATTGAGCGAGCTCTGGAGCGGGGCGAATGTCAGCAACGAGAATCTGTTGAAGAACCTGAAAGAATGGTGTGCCGCGGCTGAAGCAAGCGGCATAAAAGTTCTGCAAGATTTTGCTCAGAGATTGCGAACGTATCAACTGGCTTAGGTGTAGGTTGAATCGCGGCTGGAAGCCGCTCCCACGACGCTCCGAATCTTCCGTGGGAGCGGCTTCCAGCCGCGAAAAAAAAGCTCGCAATTTGCGAGCTTTTTTATTTACCAATGCTTTTTAACTAATACTTATTTAATTTTCGATTCTTTGTAAAGCACATGCTTACGCGCTTTAGGATCGTATTTCTTAGTCTCCATCTTTTCAGGATGCAGGCGTTTGTTTTTTGTCGTCGTGTAAAAGTGACCGGTGCCGGCACTGGAGACGAGTCTGATTTTTTCACGCATTAACTTGTCCTCCGGTTCTAGACGCGCTGACCTTGTGAGCGCATGTCAACGAGTACTTTGTCGATTCCGTGTTTGTCGATGATGCGCATGCCTTTAGTTGACACACGCAGTCGCACATAACGTTTTTCCGATTCAATCCAGAATCTTTTCGATTGCAGATTGGGCAAAAAGCGCCGGCGCGTTCTGTTATTGGCATGGGATACGTTGTTACCGCTTTGCGGGCGCTTCCCAGTGACCTGACAAACCTTGGACATGAGCTTAAGTCTCTGATTTTACAATAGGTTGCCCGCGAGCGGCGGACAAAGAGCGAGACTTTATACCAGCCTCCTCACGTCTAATCAAGGCCTGCTACAACATTCCGCGACTGGCCAGCGAGGTGCTCGTGCAATCTCCGATAACGAGGTGATCCAGCAGCCTGATATCGACCAGTTCGAGGGCCGATTTTACCCTCCTGGTGATCCGCTCATCGGCCTGGCTGGGTTCCGCTACGCCCGACGGATGGTTGTGGGCCAGGATTATCGCCGCCGCATTGACCGCCAGCGCCTGTTTGACCACTTCACGTGGATAGACACTGGTGCCGTCGATTGTGCCGCGAAACAACTCCTCGAAAAGAATCACCCGGTGGCGATTGTCCAGGTAGAGGCAGCAGAATACCTCGTGGGGGCGATCCCGCAGACGGGCCAGCAGAAAGCTCTCAGTATCCGCCGGGCTGCGGATAGCCACGCGCTCGGGCAGTGTTTCCTCGAAATAACGACGCGCGAGCTCCGGGATAGCCCGCAACGTCGCGATGCGCACGTCGCCAACGCCGCACTCTGCTGCAAGCTCCCGAGGTTCGGCATGCAGCAAGCTGCGCAAACCCCCAAAGCGGGTCAGCAAGCGCTCCGCCATCTCCAGCGCCACAGCGGCCTGTGGGCCGCGCTGCAGCAAGACAGCCAGCAACTCTGCTTCAGTCATGCGGGTTGCGCCAGGCTCACCACTTGCCAGCTTCGATCTGATCCGTCTGCGAAAAATGTCTTTATTCATGGACCGCCCCTGTCCGGTTTTAACTAGCGTGCGTTTCAATCATCAGGCCGGCAAGTCACAAAACAGCAGCGTATGGGCAGATTGCCGGCGCGACCGGATATCCGCGCGACAGGCCATGATTTGACTGATTCGCTGGAAATGACCGATAACTCCGGGCTAAGCTGACAACTCTATGGCCAGTAAAAACATAATCTTAGGTATCAGTGGTGGCATCGCGGCCTACAAGACGCCGGAGCTGGTGCGTCGCCTGCGTGAGCGCGGCGCAGAGGTCCAGGTGGTAATGACACGATCCGCCAATGAATTCGTTACAGAAACCGCCCTGCAGGCTGTTTCCGGCTTCCCCGTGCGCCAAAACCTGTGGGACAAGGATGCCGAAGCTGCAATGGGACATATCGAACTCGCCCGCTGGGCCGACCTGGTCCTGATTGCGCCGGCGACAGCCGAGATTATGTCGCGGCTTGCTTCAGGATCGGCCCCTGACCTGCTCACGACGCTTTGCCTGGCGACGGAAGCTCCTGTTGTGATCGCCCCTGCAATGAATCATGTGATGTGGGCGCATCCGGCGGTGCAGGAGAACAGGAAAACGCTGCTCGAGCGGGGCGTGCGCATGCTTGGCCCGGAGGAAGGTGATCAGGCATGTGGTGAAAGCGGTTTTGGCAGGATGTTGCAGCCGCAAGATATCGCAGCGGCGGTGACCGCGCCGGTTGCTGTTGCGGATATTCAGGCAGCGCTTCTTTCCGGCAAAACTATCATGGTGACTGCCGGTCCGACGCGTGAGGCGCTGGACCCGGTTCGCTTCATCAGCAATCGCAGCTCAGGAAAAATGGGTTACGCGATTGCGGCAGCGGCTCGGGATGCCGGTGCAAAAGTTATTCTTGTCAGCGGACCGGTAGACATCGGCATACCCGATGACGTTACCTGTGTCGAAGTTGAAAGCGCCGAACAAATGTTTGCCGCGACGCACGCCAATATTGATGGCGTCGACATCTTTGTTTCTGCTGCTGCCGTTGCTGACTATCGGCCGGCCGAAAATCGGGCAAACAAAATCAAGAAGACCAGCAGCGACCTCACTGTCGAGCTGGTGAGATCTCCCGACATTCTGGCTTCGGTTGCAAAACTTGCGCAGGGACCTTTTACGGTAGGCTTTGCTGCGGAAACGGAAAATCTGCGCGAATATGCCCGTACGAAGCTTGAGAAAAAGAATCTCGATATGATCATTGCCAACCTGGTTGGCAAGGAGCTGGGATTTGATTCAGACGACAACGCAGTGGAAGTTTATTGGCGAGACGGGGAGCAATCATTCCCGTTTGCAGCGAAAACGGCATTGGCGCATGACCTTGTTAAACTTATCGCCTCGCGATACAAAGAAGATATTGCAAGCAAAACAGAAACAGATATGCCGGCCCTTGCGGTCAGGGACTGACGAGCAAAATCATTGCGATCCATTGAACTGAAAATCCTGGATTCACGAATTGGTGAAT
>JBLHLN010000241.1:0-4097 GCA_047620565.1 Woeseiaceae bacterium | reverse complement strand
TCTGGTATCCAGGGTCCGAGCCTGGCGGAGGCGGATACATCGCACAGCGGATGCTTGCGGCAAAGAACGAGCAGCACGCGGTGGCGGCGGTAGCATTTTTCAATCTCGCTCACTATGCCATCCGCCCCTGGCCATGGATCCTGGTAGCCCTGGCGTCACTTGTCGTTTTTCCAGATCTCGAAAGCTTGCGAGTTGCGCTTCCACAGGTTGATCCGGGCATTTTGGGTCACGATCTTGCCTACCCGGCAATGTTGAGCCTGTTGCCGAGCGGCGTACTCGGTTTTGTCGTAGCGTCACTGGCTTCGGCATATATTTCGACTGTTTCATCACACCTGAACTGGGGCGCATCGTACGTCGTCAATGACGTCTACTCTCGATTTGTACGGCCCCAGGCAGACGCAAAAGAACAGGTGCTGGTTGCGCGAATAACGACTGTTTCCTTAATGGCACTCGGCGCTTTGGTCGCACTCGCCCTTGAAAACGCCTTTCAGGCTTTTCGGCTCGTGCTGACAATTGGGGCGGGCACCGGGCTGCTTTTCATACTTCGTTGGTTCTGGCGCCGCATTAACGCCTGGAGCGAGATTTCGGCGATGGTCTTCTCTTTCCTCGTTGCGATAGGCATGGAGATCTGGGCGCCCGCGGGTATGGATCCCTGGATAATATTCTTGTTCAGCGTATTGCTTACGACAGCCGGCTGGATTGGCGTAACGCTGCTTACCCCTGCAGAAAGCGACGCGGTGCTGGAATCATTCGACGATTCGATTCGTGCGGCTGGCGACGGACAGGTTGAGTTTCGAGCGGAGATCAAGAAAGGGGTTTTATTGGCCATAGCAACTGCGGTTTCGATTTACGGGCTTTTGTTCGGCGTTGGTGCGCTCCTGTATGGTGAAAGTCTGCAGGTATTAGGCTGGTTGGCAGTTACCATAGTTGGCGGCACCCTTGCGTTCCGACTGAATTTTCAGCGACCCTGCGCGCGCCTGCCATAACCTTGCCCGCAACGACGGTCCGGCAACTTGTGAGTTCGGCAGATATTCGATTCGGATCTATAAAGAGCAATGCCTGGATTGAACCTGCCAGACCATGACGTGTCGAATTTCGCATGTCGACATTCACGCTCATAACAAGAAAGTCCGCGCTGGTATTCGTCCTCTGGCTCTTCTGCATTATTTGCTGACGAAGCAGGTGACATCAACAAGCTTGCCTGGCTCGCCGGCGAATGGATAGGCGAGGGTCAGGCGGGAGACGACGGGGATGTCGAGGGAGTTGCCCGTCAATTCTGGACGCCACCGCTCGAAGGATCGATTTCGTACCTCTTCAATTGGCATGCGCAGGAGTCTGATCATGTGCACTACGCCATAACCGTATTCCAGCAAACGGATGAAGGCATTGTTGGCAAGGGCATTCACTACGGCCCTGAATTCGAAAATTACGAAGATCATCCCTGGCATCTGAAAGTCGCGCGGATTACTCATAACAGTGTGCAATTCGAGTGTTACAAGCACTGTCAGGCCGAAACGCTATCGTTCACCCTGAACCACAGCGGAGAGCTTGAAGAGCGTTGGGTTCACGACCCGGAGGAAAACAAGGCAGATTGGATCGTCAGGTATCGCCGCCCGGAACAATAGAAACAGGTGCATCGCCCCGGTGGTCTCGCCAAAAGAATGCATAGCGATGACCATTGAGCAGGAGTTTACGGCAACGTCACTAACGATAGTAAAATCTTGTAAAAACAATGTGTTAATGAGTTTTATTCTAGTAATTTCTATGCCTGCAGCAAAGCATGGTTTCGCCGACGAGTTGCAGGATCGAAATGAGAACGCGGTGGATCTTCGTTTGTCAGGCGAGTTTGTTGCTGCTCAATCTTAGTGTGCAGAGCGCTGTGTTTCGCTGTTTGATCGTAGTCGCCGTTGCATTTCTGATGACCGGCCTGGCCCGTTCGCCAGAGCTAAAGCACCCTGACTGGCACCCAAACGGAAACCTGCTTATTTCAGAGGGATCGTGCGCAGGTGGCATTGATCTTTATAAGATTGATGTTGCGAAGGGCATTGTTCGTCACGTTTGGGATGGCGGAATGACGGAGGGTTACCCCAGATGGTTTCCAGATGGGGAGCAGATTGCGTTTCACCAAATCGATGAAGAGCGACATTCCAGGATATTCGTGGCGAGTATTTCACGGGGAGGCGACATCTCTGAAGCGCGCCCTGTCAGTAATGGTCCGTTTGATATCGAGCCATCTCCATCACCGTCTGGATCAGAGATCGCATTTTCTCAACAGGGTAAAAACGCGCAGGACATTGCAATCGTGCACATGACCGATAATGAAAGAAATCAGACCTGGTTGACCGAAAGTGCAGAGAATTTTCCATCGTGGCATCCGCTCGACGGCTCCATCATTTTCCACAGCAAGGATTCAGGTGGAACGCATATGTATCAGCGAGATTTGGACTCTGATGACCTTAAAGTCTTGACGATGTCTGCTGGGCCGGATTTTGTTGGCCATCTCGATTCACAGGGTGGCCAGATTGCCTATAGCTCCGAGCGGGACGGAGATAGAGAAATTTATCTTTATGATTTCGAGACTGATTCGGACACGCGTATGACGAATCGTCCTGGTCGAGATGACTATCCAAAGTTCTCACCGGATGGGCGGAGTATTGCTTATCATGCGGTGATTTCCGAGAATTCTACTGTTATCCGCATTATGCATATCCAAAGCGGCGAGATTGCTGAATTCTCTTGTGACGGTTTGGTGCGGGCCGCGTCAGGGGCGCAGCGATAACAAACCTGGCATCCGCAGATCGTTCTCTGCAGTCACAAATCAGAACGCAGCCGTTACAGAAAGCACAGGTCCGTTATATTCGTATCCAACTGAGGTGTACAAGCCGTCTTTAATCCAGTCGATCTGAACATCAAAAAGTTGGTAGGATAGCGCGAAATGCACATGCTCAAATGTATTGTGCTGGATAGCCACGTAGCCGCTGAATACATCGCCGCCCAATTGATCGTCGGATTCCAGTGCCAGATCGAATGAAAGAAATCCAACGCCCATCTTGCCAAGCCATTTGTCGGTGAATGCGTAACCGCCTTTGATGAGAAAAGTGGGCACAGGAGCCGTGACATCCGAACCAACTTCGACGATGCCGGCAGTCAGATTTCCTGTAAGGCCAAACGAAATGTCCTGAACAGAGAGGCCAACGCCAAGCGCCAGTTCTTTTCTTTCATCGAGGATAAGTGAATAACTGTATTCGATGCCGGTTATGGTCATATCAATAAAGGAAGATACTGGCAGATCGATGGTGAAAACTTCATCACCAATACTAATTTCCGACGTTGTTACGGTTGAGCCGCTGCGATCCAGGTTTAACGTGTTGAGACCAAGCGTATGCTTCTTCGCAAATCGCCAGCCGAGGACCAGGGCCGGAAGCGTTTCGGTATCTGACATACCAAGATTCTGTTCAAATATTATTACTGTGCCGGGCGACTCATCAGTTGCATCCAGCCGTACCCTCGTATCAAGATGCGGGAACATCGCATTGAGAGAGATGGTGAAGTGATCAACCAGCGGCCACGATTGCCATTCGTGTTCCTCTTGTGCGATTGCTGGTAGCGACTGCAACAAAAATATCGCAATTAGTGCTGGTTTGAATTGCATAAATTAAGGCCGTAAATAATTCGAATGACCTGGCATAAGAACTCTCCTGTAAACCAGGGCTACATCTTTCCAATTTATACTAGCGTCGACTAACGGATATCAGCATCTGTGCAAGCACCGAACGCAGACGTCGTGATCCCGTCTCTCGAGATAGTAGCGGTAAAACGACCCAGGTCATCCTCAATCAAAATGCTGTAAGCGCCGTCGTTTTCGACGCCTTGCAGGAAAGTCCTGCCATTATCCCTGGTGAGGTTCGCAACTTTACTCACGCGATCGTCGCCGCTGGCGTCAGTCGGCGTGATCGTCTTTTTCTTCAAGTCGATGATAAGAAATTGTGGTATGTCAGTATCCAGAACCGAAATTGGGAAGCATTCACCGTCTTCAACGCAAAGCATGAGTCTTGAGACGGAACAGAGCATCCGGTCGCTGTCAGCGACATTGTCCG
>JBLHLN010000240.1:0-4097 GCA_047620565.1 Woeseiaceae bacterium | reverse complement strand
GGCGTCTGCTGCGCATTGTTGCGCCAGGCCACTCCACTACCGTGACAGTCACGGCAGGACTCTATTCCAGGAATCAGCACATCGGCGGATGACTGCGACTGGCTTGCATTGTGACAGCCGTCGCAAGTCGTTACCTCTGTGTCATGGGCGGCATGCGAGAAAGTGGCGTGCGGAAAAAACGATTGCGTCAGTCTTACCGGTGCTACATACCAGGGTGCGTCTTCGTTGTTGTCGCGACGACTAACATCATGACAATTGACGCAGGCGCGTCGTTCGAACAGATCTTCTGCGACTGCCAGCGCCTGTACCCGCGCTTCGGCTGCTGCCCGATCGCGATCTTCGCGACTCAGTGCCTGTCCGGGTCGGCGTATTCGCTGTTCTGTTGCATCCGGATCGGCGCCGAGGAGTTTCGCACTGTAATACTCAGTGAGTACCTGCATGACCGCTTCTGCATCGCCGTGCGGTACCTGCCTGGTCGGATCGGCGGCGTCAAAGTTCAGCGTATGGCAGCCGCTGCAATGTTCATCCATGGTAATCGCCCGCATTCGGGCGCCACCTGGCTCAGGCTGGTGACAGTCGACGCACTCGACCACGCGCCGGCCATCGGGCGTAACAATTCCCGCTTCATCGAGATGAACCTGGTGATCGAATTTAAGGTTGGAGCGTTCGCTGCCCTGCGACTCTGACAATAAAGAGTGCTGCGCGGACCATTCGGTGCTGCCATCCGCCAGTAGCGACGGCGTCAGCAGGCTGACTTTAAAGTCGGGATGCGCGTCCAGAAAGTCGCTGGCATCTTCAAGCGGCACATCGGCCGGCAAACCCCGATGACAGTCAGCGCATAGTCCCTGGTGACGGTTCACCAGCTGCGCGGGTTCATTGTGTTCGAGGTGACAACTGGCGCAGCGTTCATTACCGAGCACCGCATGTGCGGGTTGCGTGACGTGTTTGTCCGCAACGTGGCAAGCCATACACGCCGAGTCCTGTACGCGAACGAAAAGCGCTTCATGACAATTCTGGCACTCCGTACTGGTCGCCGAATGCGCATTGTGCACCGGTCCGGCCAGCCACAAGCCGTCATCCGGTAGTACGGCACTGCCGCGCATCAGCGATGCAAGCGACGGATGCAGCAAACTCAGGGACGGCAATACCAGTGCGAACAAGGTAACGGTGACGACCAGCATCCAGGACAGCCGGCGTTTGCTGAATCCTGCCAATCCTGATTTCGGTGTGCTCCAGTCCGCGGCAAGATCTTCGCTTCTCGCATCGGCGCTTAACTCGAAACTAATTGCAAAATCGACACCATCAATTGGTTGCATAACGCGCAGAATATTTGCGCCAACCTCAATTACGTCGCCGACTTGCAGCAACGCATCCCGTTGTGACCTGCCGTTGACACTGACGCCAGCGAGCGCGCCGGTCGTAATGCGCAGCTCGCCATTTTGCCGCTTGATTTCAGCGTGCTGCAGTCGCGCGTGCTTATCTTTCAGGTGCAGGACCTGGTCAGTTGCCCGGCCAATCGTTATCGCATCGCTATCGACGATTTTGTCGGTGTGTTCTGCACTACCGGCTGCCGTTTTCGTAATAAAGCGAATTAGTGTCTTCATTCGGTCACCAGAACATGAAGACAGTAAGAATGTGGATTGCCAGCGCTATCAGTAGCGCGGCTGTTAGCGGTACGTGTGCATACAACCAGATTTCCAGCATCGCCTGTATGCGCAAGTCTTCGTTGAGTTTTCGCAACAGGCGACGTTTGTTTCGCAGCAATGCCGACAATTCTCCAATGGTTGCAGCGACGGCCGCATCGCTGCTGCGCGATTGCTGTTCTGCCAACCAGTCCAGCGCCGCTTCCTGCCCGGCATTCGCGACAACTTTAACGTCTCCGTCTTTGGGCAGCAATATTTGCGATTCATCCTTTCCGCGTATACGTGCCCACAGGGTACTGCCGAGTTGGGTACGACTGACGCCGCTGTTAATGAGCTCCTGGTATTCCCTATCGAGTCCTTCGGCAATGCGTTTGCTGCGACTGTCAATATCCTCGAGTTGATCGAGCAGCTCACCGCGATTTGTATCGCCACGATTTTCGCTCAGGCGAGACGGGAACTTCATGTAGACATACACGCCGTACAAACCGCTGGCTATCACCAGGACCATAAAGGTAAACGCGAGTGTGTGTACGTTGAAACCAAACTGAAAACCGGTATGCAGCAGCGCGATGACGACCAGCGCAAGACCGAGATATACGTGTGCCGACAGCCAGCCCTGAACACTGCCCATAGTTGATGCAAACCTTCGTTTGCGTACACCAAACCAGGTCAGCAGCAGGATCAGAAAAGTTGCAACGATACCCAACAGATAGCCTAACGCTGTACCACCGTTCGCTGGCTCCTGCGGATCGTCAATCCAATACAGGAGAATCGCAATACCGGAAACGAACAGCGAAAGCCAAAGGTAGCGACGTTTGCGAAAAGCGAGTATCGATTCGTTCATATCAGCTCGCTTTCCTGGTCAGGTTGACGAATTCTGACGGGCTGATGCGGATGGCCGCGCCGGTCGGGCAGGCACGTACACAAGCCGGTCCACCGGACAGGTCCTTACACATGTCACATTTGACCGCCTTCTTGCCGACGCTGTCGTCTTTGGCCGGCTGGCGCTCGCCAGGCGCCTGACCCTTGCCTGTCAGCATCCACGACAGCAGATTCGGCGCCTTTTCCTTCGCTCCTGCCATTTGAATAACGCCGTAAGGGCAGTTTTTCTCGCAGTTGCCACAACCGATGCAGTTATCCTGCACATAAACTTCACCGTTTGGCGCACGACGAATCGCATCCGGCGGGCAATCTTTCATGCAGTGCGGGTCCTCGCAGTGCCTGCACGAAGTTGGCACGTGAATCTGCGCATAAGACGGGCCGGCGGCACGATCAAGTCGCGATGTGCCATCGTGAGTTTCGGCACAGGCCTTTTCGCAGTTATCGCAGCCCACGCACAACGCTTCATCAATCAACAAGACGTCGGTGGCCTCACCCAGACCCTGTTGCATCAGGAACGAAATCAGGTCGCCCGCTTCCGGCTGCGACTCCATCCTCGAGTTCTCGCTGAGGCGTTCACGGACTTTATCCTGAACGCGTTCACGCAAACCCGCGTTATTGTCCAGCATCTGCAGGAAAACTCCGGCCTGCAGGAATATCGATTCTGTTGCGACCGTTGCTCGAACCGTGGCCGAGCGGTTTGTTTGCCCCAGCAAACCCATTTCGCCGATGTAATTTCCTGCCGCAACATAGGATGTAACGATGTCGCGTCCACCGATTTTTTTCGAAACCGATACCGATCCACTGCGAACAAGGTGCAGCCCATCGGCAGGGTCGCCCTCGTTAAACAATACGTCGCCAACACTGTATGAACGCAACTCTGCTGTGGCAGCAACAGTGCCAAGCTCCGACAGCGGTGCATCGGGAACCAGGCCTGCACGCAAGGTGCGAATAATGAAAAACTGGTCGATGACGCGGCGCACCTGCTCGTAGGTATTCATCAGTTTGATAATTTCGCGACGCGGAGACTCCATCAATACACAGGCGCCTGCGGCGCGAACTGTGGCGGCACGCCGCCGACCCGAGAGTAAACTCATCTCGCCGAAAAACTGACCCTGGTTGAGACGAATGGTCTTGCCGTCGTCGGTTTCCACATCGACTTCGCCCTCGACGATGGATATGAAAGAATTCGTATAATCATTTTTCTGAAATATGACATCGCCGTCTTGTGGCGTCAGCAATTCACTCGCCAGCACCAGCTCACGCAGCACCAGGCCGTTAATCTCTGCAAACAGGGGAATCCGCTCGCGAAAAACGGCCAGCGTCGCATCAACGTCAGTCGTAAACGGCAGACTGGAAAACTTTTGTTCAAGAATGCCGTGATCAGCAGGCTGTATATCGTTACCGGATATGAATTCGACGACTTCATAGCCCTGGTTCATCGCCTGCTTGATCAGTGGATAACCACCGAGCGCTCCGATCACATGAAGACCAGGAACATTGGATTCATAGTGGCCGCTAAGCTCAGGCAAAGTGGTCGGATCGGTACCTGGAAATTCGATACCGCAGGATTCA